>NZ_KI912154.1:121744-126919 GCF_000517105.1 Fischerella sp. PCC 9605
AGTCTTCCTAGTTACCCCTAACATCTTTGCAAACTTGGTTTTACTTAGTTGTCTGGGGAAGTCAGTCACATCTAAACTCTCTAATTTTTGTTTTAGAGCATCTTTTTTAGCTGTTTCCATGCAGTTTTTTTATCACCGCCTATAGTTATTAATAGTCTACAAATTAATTACTAGCGTAACTATTGTTTGTATGCCAACTAGTTAATAAAAGTAAACGAATGGTGAATTAATGGTATAGAGGTGTTTACTATCTAGCTAGGAAACACCTGGATACTAAAATGAAGTTCAAGCTGGTAAAATAGAAGGAACTCAGTTAATTATTAACCTTGAACCTATATAAGAAAACACCCTAAGTGCCGAGAGGTTACTAGGGTATTTATTTTGATTATTTGGTTATCAGCCCACTAATCCTAAACTCATTAGTTCATTCTCAATTTTCTTCAAAACAAACCATAGATTCTGTGGATGCCAGGGTTTTTTAGTGGCAGTCTGGATACCTTTTTGATTTAATTCAGTAGCTAATTCCTGCAATGTAGAGCCATTATTCCAGCGTCGATAAACATCCACCAAAATGTCATATAGAGGTGTCTTCTCTAGCTTTCCAGCTTTAGTTTTTGTGTAGCCTATACCTACCCTACCTATATGCTGCCCTTTGGCTTTTTTAGTCTCCAAAGCATCCAAAGTTCTCTCAACGATGATTTCCCTTTCCCAGTTAGCCACAGCCATTAGGATGTTTATCACTAAACGTCCATTCGCACTGTGGGTATCTATTTGGTCACAAACAGAAATCAAGGTATACGTTTTGAAATAGTTCTCTACAAGCTCAAATAAATCTTTTGGCGATCGTGTAAGTCTATCGAGTTTGTAAATGATGATTCCATTTGCTTTTCCAGCTTCGAGTAGTTCCAGAGCTTTGAGTAATTCACCTCGGTTCTGTTTGGATTTACCGCTTTTGGCTGCGTCATAGAAGAAATCTACAAGGTGATGCCCATAAAGTTCACAATATCTGGTTATACCCTCAAGCTGCACATCTTTGGTAATTGATTGTTTTGCTGTGGATGCGCGCCCATAGCCGATTAAACGTAATGGTATTGTGTTAGTGGATGCACTATGTGCATCAGTAGCAGATTCAAACATATGCGATTCCTCCTAAACTGGTTATGCCCCGGCTATGAGTATTTTTGGTAGTGTGCATCCACCCCTCATAGCTGGGGTTTTCTCTACCAGGTACCGATTAAAAACTTATGCAGTGGTTGCATATCATGCAACTGTAGTGCGTAGATTATTGTGCCTAAAAACATCCCTAAAATTAGTTCTTCCATCTCTACATAACCCTAGCTAATTTTCTTTTGTGTTCATTTGATATGTAAATCCGGAATCGTTTTGGAACACCCCTTTCTCGGGCGATTCTTTTGACCAAGTGAACATCCATCAGTCCCAAGCCAGCAAATAGCGTTGCTTTTGCCTTATCCAAAGTAATTTCAAAAGTTTGGCTGGTGAATCTTATGTATTGTGCTGTCTGTGGGTCAAAGAGAAAATATCTATTATCTAGTCGTGGTTTTAGAAGAGTCATAGCTTCTGTCCTCCAGCTTTGCCTGTAGATAACCTCTTGCCATATTGAGGTCTAATTTTCCTTCTTCATCAACGCATCTGATGACAATCTCTTGCCAAGGGATGTTTGTAGAAATGCAGATGATTGCCATCTCTCTAGCAGTTAGTGTTCTGAAAATATTTTGCATTTCCCCTCACCTATGCAACTTTCTTAGGTCTACCTCTACGTCTCTTTGGCATTGGATTTACTAAGGGGTCAGGAGTAATTTTGAGACGGACTACTTTGGTGTTTAGAACTGCTGCGTCCCAAAGCTGAAACAGCCCTGATATGAAATCAAACAACATTAATCCTGTAAATCCAAGAACGATATATACAATCAATTGAGTTAACATCTCTGTACCTCCCGGTTTTAGAGGTTTAAATAAAACTCCTCTACACCACAACTCCGCCTACCACCCAGCCCTGGATTAGCCGGGGATATCGCTGGTCAAACTACCAACCTTAGTAGCTTGAATCTCTTCTCTTACCTCAGGATTCCTGAGCATATAGGTGAAGAATTCTACACCTTCAGTAGTCATGAAAGTCTGATATGCACCTGGAAGTACAACTCTTTTGTCTTCCACTACGACTGTTACAGGTTTTGTAACGAAGAATCTTTGGTGGCTTGAATAAGCGCGAATGCTTTTGTATTTGCGGTAACAGTAGCCCTTATTTATTAACCACCGGCAGAACTTATTACGTCCTATATTCAAATCCTTTGCAAATATCTCGAAAGTAATTAGTTCTTCTTTCTCAATGAAGTTCTCTGCCAAGGCAATCTTAGGTTGAGCTTCTTCAAGTTCAGCTTTGGTTTCAGCCAATTCCGCTTTAGTTTCGTCATGAGCTTCAGCCTCATCAGCTAACATTCTTAATGCTTCACTATATGACTGAGGCAATTTCCAAGTCTGCATTGATGGTTGCCAGTGAAGTTCTTTTTGTATGTAAGTTCGGATGCCTATAGCTGCAAATGATGCTAGAACCAACTCAGCTTCCTTGTATCCTTTCTTGGCATAGTAAGTAATGATGCAAGCTACTACGTAATCAGGAATTTTCCCGATCACCCAATAATCAAATCCAGCTATGGGTTTCAGGCAATCATCGAGGTTTTTCCCGATCAGTATTCTTTTTAAAAGACCTTCACTACCTTCCCTAGTATCTAGCAAAGTTGATGGAGTTACACCAGAAAGCCTTGCTGTAGCTCTTGCTGATGCAAATCCCTTTCCTTCAACGTCTACTTCAAACTCATGTCGAATATCTTCAGGAATATGTACTAGGTGTTCGCCCATATAACCTCTACTTGGGTTTTCTAAGATTAATGTAAGTCTCTTGACTCACACTACCAATATAACAAGTTAGAATTGGATTTACACAGGTGTGAGATTATAGTTACAAATTACAACACAACTAAATAAGTTAGAATAGATAGTGTAGGCTTAGAGGTTGAAAATACCAAGTATGACTATAATGATTAGATGGAGACTAAGAGAGCTAATGGCGAGGTATAAGGTAGGAACCTCTGATTTAGCAAAAGAGGTAGGGGTTAGTGGTAATTCAATCAGTAATCTCAAAGCTGCTGATGAGATGCCGAGGATTGATGGTCACAGGTTAAATGACCTATGTCATGGATTATCAAAACTAACAGGTAGAAAGATTACCCCTTGGGATTTTATTGAGTACATCCCAGATGAGGAGGTGAATGAAGATGACTGACACCACCATGCAAACAATTATTAATGAACCACCAGCCTTACCATCTGATGCGGTACAACCCAAGATAAATGCATTGGGTGAGCCGGAAATATTCGGGAAGGGTGAGATTATGCCGCTATTGCCATCAGAAGGTGGTAGTTCTCAACTAAGTCGCGATGAAGTGGATTTACTCTGTGAGTATGAAAGTGTGATTAGCAGAGGTTTGGAAACATTCTACGAAGTTGGACATGCATTAGTTGAAATTCGCAACCTGAGGTTATATAGGGCTGAATTTAAAACTTTTCAAGAATATTGTGAAGTTCGCTGGCATATGACGCGTCAGCATGCTTACCGATATATCGCTGCTGATACAGTTAGGCGAGATTTGTCACCAATTGGAGACAAAAATCTGTTACCAGCTAATGAGTCGCATATTAGGGAACTGAATAAACTCAAGAAACCTGAAGATAGACAAAAAGTCTGGTTATCTGTGTTATCCAAAGCTGGTGGAAATCTCGAAAAGGTAACTGCTGCTGTGGTTGAAGAGGAAGTACGAAAGTATTTACCAGCTAAGGAACCTAGAGTAGTTAAACAGAAAGCAGTTGTAGAACCAAAACCTACGAAAGTATTACCAGCTGTAGAAGGACAACAGCCAATTCTGCCGCAACCAGTTACTGATAAAAGTAAGGTTGGGCTGGAAGGTTATCATAATCCTGATGATATAAGACGCATCGAGGAATTAGAGAAACAAGTAGATGAGTCGCAGAAGGATGTTGACTTGGAAGTTTTATCCTGGACTCCCTTTAAGGGTTTAAAACAACTAGTTGTTAATTCAAAGAATAGCCAGGAACAAGAGAGAATTCGGCAATGGTATGAAGATATTAAGTTAATGATGCATACTCTAAGAGTGTTTGTTGAAGATTATGATTATCCAAAGAAACTTTTAGAGTATGAAAAAGACCAATTGGATAGAATTCTGTATCAAGTAAAATTACCAGCATTAGAGGCTGCTGATGAGGATGAAATAAATTCTGACAAAGATAAAAAGATTCAGAGTTTGGAGAAAGAGATCGCAGAGAAAGACAAAGAGATTGAGCAGCTTAGGGCAGAATTAGACGAATACAAAAAGCCAAAAGAAGATAGGAGAAAATTCATTGAATATCAGAATGTGTCTAAAACTTATTCTGAATGGGAAAGGTATTTAGGATTAAGTAGAACCCAAATATCTAAAAGGATTACTATACAAGGGTGGACACCAACAGAGGCTATAGAGGTTCCTAAAGATTACCCAAAAATAGATTTGTGGAGAAAACTTCCTAGAGAGGAACAATTACAACAGATGAATCCGGCTTTGAAATCTTTGTTAAACCCAGAACTCAAAGCTGAGATATCATCTGAATAAAAGGTAAATGCAATCAGAGTGTCAAAAATAGCCAGATGATAACGAATTAATCATCTGGCCTTATTTTTATTTACCTTTCAAGCCGAGAATATTAGTTTTGGTTCCAAGTCTTTTCATAAAATTTGTACCTATTACCACCACAATGCACGAGGTGCATCCACAATTAAACTACTGAACCAAAATTAGATTCTGGGTTAGTTGCAACAACTACTGTCATCAATCCCTCAATAGTTGAATCACTGTTGTTTGTAATAGTAAATCGGGGGAATATTGCCGTACCATCTGTATGTAGGTTAACAGAGGTGTTAGGTGTAGCAGTACCAAAAACAGCAGGTGTACCAGTATCAGCACCAGCTTCACTCACAGTTCCAGAAGCGTTTACACCATATACAGCGGCAAGAGTACCACCATTATATTTGGTAGCTTCATAGTCGTAGATCGCATAATCAAAACGTATGAATACAGCACATTCAGTTGGTGGGATTAGTCTCTG
>NZ_KI912154.1:127019-221728 GCF_000517105.1 Fischerella sp. PCC 9605
GATAACCCCAATAATCAATGCCAGATGTTTGTAGTTTATTCGTATCCCAGAGTCTTGTTATTTTAGCGATTTCTCCTTCATAAACAACATCTTCATTGTTTTCCATGTAAACAGAAAAATCAGCCATAATTCCTAACCTAAACACTAAACTCACTAACACTTCCAGCTACAGAGCTATGAACATCCACAACAGTTAGGTATCTGAGTTTCCAGCTTGAGGATAATCTCTTAATATCAACAGAGTCTCTATCTCTTGGTGGTGGTTGATTAATAGCCCATTTATTATCAATTCTGTCAAATGTAGCCATATCAATAGACCAAATCCCTTCTATTTAATTGTTGCAGTTGAGAGTTATATCCACCACATTCGTAGTTATTCCAAATTCCGACAGCTTCAGATAAAGAAATGGATTCAATTGATTTCCCAGCCAAAGCTGCCAGTTCAGAAATGATATTTACCCGGCGATGAATTTCATCTTTACCAACACCCCATTGACTTGAGAGATATCGTTCTTTCTCATAAACAGTAGTCGGGTATTGCTGATTCGATTGAGCTTGTTGTGGATGCATCCCTTGCATCTGTTGCTGTCGAGACTCTGGAAATAATTTATAGTGGGCGATCGCTGCAATTAATCCTGCTTTATCAACTAAACCACCATCCACATGCGCGCCAAATTGTCTAGCTGCATTGCCAAACCACTTATGTTGTTCCTCTGTAAATGATTGTTTTACTTGGTCAAGCTCCTCAGCCGTGACGTTTTCTAAATACTCAAGGAATTTAGGGTCTCTCTTTGCTGATTGAATTAACTGGTATGCCGCTCTCTGGTCGTATCCCATCTCTGCTGGAGTTATGACTTCACCAGATAATACCTGAGCCGCTTGGTATTCATCATACCTATTAGGATTCATGCCCAACTCTGCCTTAAGCTGGTGTTTCTCTATGCCTTGCAAGATTGTCCAAGTACGTTCAGAGACTTTATTGGGGTCATGTATTTGATATTCTCCTGTGGCTGGAAAATAAACGGTACCATCATCAACCACAATAGGTTGAGCATTGAGATATTTGGTATTGGGGTCATCAGAAATTTCACTTCGTATTTCATCTAATCTATCTGCGTACCAAGGTTTTTTTTGACCTTCCAGCCTATCCAATTCACCTTGGGTTACAAAGACACGTTCACCACTATCATCGGTCTTATATGCCCCTCTAGCCGCACCTATAGTAGTGCTGGAAATAGCGGCAGTATTATCTAATTGTTCAGACATTATTTCGTCTTCCTCCACTTCAGCTGCTCTTCTCGTTCGTATCTGTCAAACGCTGCTAATACTTTCTCTGCATTGGGATTACTGTTAACCTGTACAGGTTCTTTTGTTAGCTCTTGCTTCTTAAAATGCCGCTCTACCGCCTGTGAACAAACATCACTACCAGTAAGCTGGAAGTCATTTGCGATCGCGTTGATTTGAGAACACAATTCCATAGGGATGTCCAGCAATACGTGTGTTCTAGCTTGATGAATCGAATTTAAACCACCGGGTTTTATTGGTGTTTGGGATGTTAAATTATCCGGAAAATCTATGTACTTTCTCAAAAAAGTTCGCGTAACCCTTATGCTGGGCTGTTTTGATTGAACATTACCATCTGCATCAAAACCATTAATGATGACATTGTAGTGGTGGTTTTCGTGGTAGCTATACCATTCGTTTCTGTGTAGACGTTCAGCCGGTTTGGCTGGATTTAAAGAAGAAACATCATCCACTAACTCTTGCAGAATTTTAGTTAATTGTTCACCAATTAATTGTTGTTTCCTCAATGCTGTTGATGAGGCGCGCATGAAATCAGTTTCACTGAAATCATCTCGACGCATCTTCTGAATTTTGTAATTTGACCAAGCATCTGAATTTAAAACTTGTTGTTCTATTGCATTGAACAAATAATCTGGCAAGTCATAAGAAACAGAAGTCATTTCGACTTTAACTTTTGGTTCTTCATCAGAAGAGAACATACGAGTTTTAGGCATCTCTACGTTCCTCCAGCTTTGCGGTTAAATCTGAAACCTGTTGTTGCAAAGCGGCGATCGCATCTAAAAAACCTACTTTCTCAGCTAAATGCTGGAGTTGTTCAGGTGATGCTAAATCAATACCTTGCATTAATTGATTTGATTGTGGATTTCCCAGCTTATGCTGGTTTTCCTCTGCTAATCTCTGTTGTTGTTCTGCTAATGCCTGTTTTCGAGGATTTAATAAGGTCTTCATCTGCTGGTTGTTATCCAATTCCTGCTCATGCAGATGTTTAGCCTCTGCAACAGTCATTCGTTGACCTCGATAGCTGACTATTTCAAAATCACTTCGATTAGGAAATATTGATTCACTACCATCGCCAAGTTTGATTTGAAAGCTTCTCAGTACTTGCGCTGGACTTCTTAAATGTCTAGACCCATCTGCTTTCACCGGCAATGCTGGTGTGCTGGGAAGCAGAGGTGATTCTCCTGTTTTCTCATAGAGGTCAGCTAACAGTTGATTTGGTGTTTTACTGTGGTTGTACCCCAGTACAACTGGAACGTAGCCATAATCTAACTGCTCAGGCTCCGCAGATGATTTACCCTGAGCTGGCTCTATCCAAACACCCTCTAGTGTTTCGTCATCGTCATCATCCGGCAATATCGCTGAAATTCTGCTTTCCCTACATCCACCAGTCGTATTGTCTTGATATGCCATCTCTTAATATTAGTTAATTAACTATTAACAGTCTAGCTGCTGGATATCCTATCATCACTAGTGTTTTACCTTTAATGCTGCCAGTCATTGATTTTCAGCTTTATCCATAGACAAAAATCTATGATTAATCCTATTTATCCGCTTATCCTTCTAAATATCCATAGGGATAAGCTGGAAACTCTCACTGCACATATATCTCTCATGTATCCCCTACTAGGGCATATTAATATATCAACTTTTATTGTTATGAAGTTACGAGTCTATATGCAATTAGTTGCATATGGATATTCTCTGTAATCATTGTGATTCATATGTATATCAGTGAATTCAGCTGCTGAGATTGCTTATATGTAGTATGTTGTAATAATGTCAATTAATTAACGTTTTCAAGTAATCGACCGTATTCTTGAACTCTGCAATAGCATGCCTGCCAGCTATTACAACTAAATTATTCCGCTTTGGTCAGATGAGTATAGCTGCCCCCAAAGCTGGAAATATTTATGTATGCATACGCTGTACAAAAGTAGGCATATGGGGGGATAGCCAGAGATTTTCTGTACTGCATTTCATCTACAAAATTTATGCAATATAAAGCTGAGCTTGCTTATAGCTGGAGAGAACACAAGTATAGGACATACTAATGCTTTACCAGCTTATGATTATCCAGCTTTGAGTAGATGAGAATAGTTGTTTCAAAGCAGTATTTCAGAAGTATTGCCACAGATGTACGGGGTACATCCACATCAGAGAGGGGCTGGATAAGCATATGAACAGGAATAGATAATCTCACCAGCTTGAGATTAACCACCATACCCCATTTGTTTGAGTCGAGCTTCTACTAAATCGCAGCATTTACCCAGTTCTAGATAAATTCTGTCGTTAGAAAATCTAATAATTCGGTAGCCCATGCGTCTAATGACTCTATCACGTTCAGCGTCGTAACGCTTAGTCCATCTTTGGGTACGATGATGATGTCCATCACATTCTATGACCAAACAATCACAGATACGAAGGTCTGGAACAAACGCATACTTCAGCAGTGGTTCATTGGCTACCACTTTATACCCTCTTGCCTTTAATGCCTCTCCTAGGCGCTCCTCATAATACGTCCAATATTGCCCAGGTATCTTCTGATATTCTTTTCTATAAGCTTGACTTTTGTATCTCTTGACTTTGCTCGTTGAGTTTCCCCCAAACACGATTTTATTTACCATCTCAATAATCTACCGTGATAGCATCGGGCTGCACCAGCAGTGCCTCTAATCTTCTCCTGTTTTCATCCATTGCCATTAGATATTCCAAATACCTCTCTGCACGTTCGAGAGCTGTCAGATGCTTTTCCTCATAACTACCAGTTTTCCTAATGCTAGGTAGTACATCTTCAAACACCCATTTTTGAAATGCTTTTGCCTTTGGGTGCTGCACTCTCAAGAGAATCTCATAGAATCCAGGCTCGGTCACAAAGGTCAAAGACTGTTTTCTGATATAACTCCTTGTTTTGCGTAATCCTCTCCCAGAGCCACTTATGCTCACACGGCATTCCCGAACCCTTATATTTTCAGGGGAAACTATATTTAAAATCTCTTCCGGATTGGAATACCCCAAAATTTCTGCTAGATCAATCGCAACCACTTCAAAGTCATTAGTGGGTGTCAGAAAAAATCTAGCTCCTGCCTGTTTAAATTCCTCTATTATTGCATCTATCATTTGAAGTCTTTTGTCTTTAAAATCCTATTATATCAACGATTTTGCTCATACGGTAAGACTGATAACCAAAATATAACTACAAAAAAAACATCCCAGCTATAGGCTCTGAGGGGTAGTCTATCGCCGGGATTCTAGAATAAGTATATGTACTGTACTACTGAAAACTACAAATGAAGTTAATTGAAGATGCCGGATGTTCCAAAACCTATGAGAAACACCCATATCGGCTTACTATCCTAACTTATACTAATGGCGATACCTCAAGCTGGGTGTTCAAAAGAAATAAAAATAAACACTATATTCCAGTCGATGCTCATGCCGCTTTAGCCTTGGGTGAACAAATAGCTAAAGCTGGTTAGGCATGCCTAAATTTTATTGAGACTTGCAGCTTTAAATGAGAATCTACCACCTCTGTAATCGCCAGGAAGGCGTCTATTCGGGGCTGGACGTATGTGGTTGCATTATGTGCAACTGTTGTACCTACACCCTCTAGAATCGCTTAGGACATTGTAGAGGTTGCTAACGTAGAACAGAGTAGATACTAATTGGGTTTAACCACTGGAGTACACGTGAATCAAACCATTCTGAATTCTTCCGACAACGGTAATGATTAAGTTTTTGGTGTAGTCGTTGTTCCAGTCGCACATAGTGCAACCACATGAGCGATCGCAGGGTTCAAATGTCCAGAGGAGTTGCAGCTTTGAGGCATTCGCTGTTTGTAATTGCTTGCTCAAGCTGGGATTTTTAGAAATACCTAACTTTACTTTCTGGTTTTGTTGGTCGTAGATGCAGTACAACACTTTATTTAATTGAGAACCAATTCCTATGAATCTTGGGTTGATATCCTAATAAGTCGAAATCACTGTTTTTATGCAACACATCTACCAAAATATCAGTTACTTCCCTCAAACCAAGCATACTTGGTAAATGATATTTAGGATGATGTGCACGAACACAAATAAATCCGTAATTCTTATCAAAATCATAAGTATCCCAATCTCTACAATCCCCACAAAACCCCGGATATCGAAAAGAATCAAACAACCTAGAAAACAACTCCTCAATTATGTCTAATTGTCTATCGGTTAATTCTTTCTCACACCTGTACTCTACAACATAGTAATCACAACCAAATCCCTGTGTAGCTATAATCATTGGGCGTTTAGCAGCTTTAATTTTCTCCACATAAGCTAGATAACCTTTGGCTGTTTCTGCGTTCATCTCATAATACAAAAACACCCACTCTGATAATCGATATATTTTCTCTTCGTTTGTATGTTTACTGATTAATTCACCGAATAACTCTTGACTACTCATATGTCCTCCTATTACTAATCTCTAAGGTGGAATAATTCTGATTTTGATTTGCTTGGATGCTCAGTAATCAACTTCCCTAACAAATCCGTGGGCTGAGATTCATTCTGCAATAACTTCTCAGCATTCTCAGCACCCATCAAATAAGCTTTACTTCTAGCCACAAAGTCTAATAGTGTACCGTGGACGTCATTATCAACCCCAAGGCTTTGGTTGGAACTACCAACAAAATCAAGCTGGTGAGCATAGAGGTATTCTGCGCTACCTTCAATCTCTACAACTACAATTGCTAGCTCCCCTTCACCTTCCATCTCTTTGACTATCCCGGCTTTACCTTTATTTTTATCCTCTTCATCTATGACCATCACCACATCACCAGGATTTAAATCTGTGACAGACTTGAAACTCCCTTGGTGACGGAACTTTGGGGATTTTTCTAAAAAGTTATTTTTTTGTTCAGATTTTGCTGGAACCTCTTCTAACTTTTCTTCAAAATTTTTCTGATTTTTAGGAAAAGTGCTTACACTTCGGTCACTGCAAGGGTTTGGCTCGTCACAATAGTCTGTCACAGGGTTCGTCACAGGTTCGTCACAAGTACCTGACAGCAAATCAGAAATATAAGGTTGCTCAGTTGGCTCATTTAATTTCCTGAGACGGATACCTTTAAAGAAAGCACCATCACGATCTCTATCATGCGTGACTTCCGCCAAGTTTAGTGACTTAAATAACGTAGCTAGTCCAGTACTAAATTTATTAATAGCCTTGGATTGCAGACCACCTCCTCTACAGTAGTGACCATAAGAGCCAAAAAGTGTGCTAACTGTTGGGTCGTAATCACCTGATTGCCACTCATCTTTATTTCTCCCAACTCTGACAAAACTCTCTTTATCAAAGATTATGTTCTCCTCTACCCAAGCAGCTATACTCTCAGAAGCTATACTGGCTTTCCAGGTATTTAAATCCACTATGCTGTCATTGAAGTTAGCTGGCTTAAGGGTATTAGTAATTTCTTCAATGGATAAAGATAAGAGAAATTTAGTGAAAGCTGCTATTTCCGGCTCAAATTTCTTCAATAAGTGGATGTCTATCTTTTTAGGCGAGTTTTTTGTTTCTAGCGCAATCATCCTTCTCTTTAACCACTTTTGAAGACCAGTGCCAGGGAAAATATCTAAGAAGTTAGAGGTGATGAGAAGAAGTCCTGTAAAAACATAAAAGTAAGGATTCTCATACAGCCTCTTTACCGTTATGGGTCTACCACCGGTAATAGATTTAAATGAGTTTAGTTCTTTCTTTGTAACTGGGTCTTGGTCATCACAAACAGCGAGGATTTTATCTATTAACCCAAATGCATGCGCTGGCTCATCTATCTGCTGAATTTTTCCACTCCATGCATTCTCTTCCCCTACGAGCATCGTTGCTAATGATGCAAAAGTAGAGTTACCTGTACCCCCTTCACCATAAAGAAAAAGAAATACCTCTAATTCATGCATTTGCCGTAGAACAGCAGCAAGAAAACAACAAGCTACATGTAAATCCTTAGCACTAGAAAAAGTCTCTTGCAACCAATTAAGTATGACCGGAAAATCTTGATGCTCATCATCTTGGTACTTCCTATCTAAACTCCACGTGAGTCTGTTTCCAGGACGGTGGCGTTCAAACTTCCCAGTAGATATATGCAGAATTCCATCTAAATAAGGAAGTATACCCTCTGATGATTTCCAGCCGAAGATGGTTAACCTTCGTTGTAGAAACTTATAAATATTTCTGATATATGCGTCAGTCCCGAATTCTGTTATACCTCTGGCGTCCAGAATGAATTGAATTTGACATTCAATATAGTGTTCTGTGACGCTTCCCCATACGCCAGGTTTCGTTAGCTCATATTGAAGCCATCTTGAGCGATCGCAATCAAATGCCCACCTATCAACGTAGTCCTCGGCTATCTCTGCTGCAATTACATCTGCCGCTGGTATCTCCTTTCTCTTCCTTCTGGTGGTTTCTTCCCCTTCATCTTTGACCTTCGCAGCTTTGAAAACTGCATCCATCTTCTTGCGCCATTGTTCATATGTGGCGGCATCATCAATCAGTTTTTTGTACGCATCCTCTCCATGTGCGCTTATGTAGTCATCCACGCCTTTAGCGTCCCCCTCTGGTATCTCAACAACATAAACTAGACAGCCCTCTGCTACTAATATTCTCGCTATATCCTTGAGAGCTTTGAATACATGCTCTTTCTGTATGACATCATTGTCAAAACAGAGATAAGCTTTCCTCCCTGTTTTAGTAAAGTATTTTATCCATTCGTGCAATATAGCGTCCTTTCGCCCCAGCCAGACACCACCTATGGAAATTCCTGCCAATCCTGCTGTGAGTAAAGCACCTGCTTTCTTAGCTCCCTCTGTAATAAATAAAGGAATAGTGGTATCGTCAAAAACTCTATGCCAGTAGTTAGTCTCTAGTACTTCTAAAAACAGAGGGGCTAGTGTTTTTCCTGTGCGGCTGATATATTTTAGTGGTTTAGGTCTATCCGCATACTCAATTGGTTTTGGCGGTTTTATCTGAAGAGATTCATTTGTACGTTCTCCTGTAAGTGGATGAATACCGCTTACTCCCCAACCACCACCTAGCCTTTTGTCTGTGTACTCCCGACACAAAAGAGCGGAGACTTGCTTATGTTCATCATCCTCATAGCTTGTGACATTCCTCTTGATTATTTCTGGGTCTACGCTTGAGGACAACCATTCCATCCAATTAGCCTGTGCAATATTATTTGGACATTTATATCTCTCTAACTCACAAGCTGGGTAATCCTTTATTTTACTCTTTTGGCGATCGCTCTCATTTTCTTCAGAAGGATAAACACCTGTATTATCAGGGCTTATACCCTCTGGCTGATTTTCCTCTACAGGCTTATCATTAATTTTGGACTCTATTTCTTCACAATTATTTTCAGAGTCATAATCACCTTCTATATCAATGCTTCCGGCTGTTAACTCTGCTTGAGCATCTAAATCTTTTTCACTATCACTTGCTAAAGTAGATTCAGATGTATTATATTGATATGCAGTAGACACTTCTTCATTCTCCGTTAAGAAACTAGACATTTCTTTACCGTTCCCAACTTCTGATAGAGTGTCACTCTTATGATTGTTATTATTTGTTACAGATTCTGAGTTATTTAATTTCATATTTTTGCAATTTGAATGAAAGTTCACTGCCAGCAGCTACCAACTGACTGGCATTTTTTTTGTTTAACGTAATGGTAGGAACGACTCGATTTTGTTGGGCTAAAGCCGGAAACTAAAAGCTGGGTTGTTGTTAGTTTGTTTGTTCTAAATCAAAAGGATTTATATGTTCCTTTTCGAGATAAAGCTTCATTGCAGTCTCAAATAAATTACTCACAGTTCTGTTTTCTTTTTTTGCTTGAACTATCGCAAAATTTTTGATTTTTGGATCGATAGTTAACGATAACTGTGCTTTTCTTGCTTCTACTGTTAATGGCATAATTTTGTATCTTGTCCTCCATATGTGAACTCTATCAAAACCACAAAAATGGATAGGAATACTTCGTAGAAAAAATCAGGCTGGAAAGCTTATTCTTACGTTGGTAGATAAATAGCTACAGTATGCTGACATATTGTTCAGAGGCGGAGTAAAAACTGTTTTTCAAAAGTATTGGGGAACATTAGGAGGAGCGATTATATTCGCGTAGTTTTGAAAAATAACAGCAGGAGAATTCCCAACAAGTCGAGCGACTTCAATAGGTGTCATCCCAGCCGCAAGGCAATGAGAAATAAAGGTATGTCGGCAATTGTAGGGTCTACGATAAGGTACATTAGCTTTCTCTAAAGCAGGTTTCCAAACATCAGTTGCAAAGATAGTTTCATGAATTGGTTTACCTGTTACTGTTTGAAAAACATAATCATTATCCCCACCTCGATGCATTTGTTCCAGCAATAAATTTATAGGTTCGGTGATAGGGAAAGTTCGAGCTTTGTAATTTTTGGCTGGTCTATTTTCCCTATGTGTCAAGCATTCGCCAAACCATATGTATGATTCGGTTATGTGTCTGCACTTAAGCGCTCTAGCTTCTCCGGTTCTAGCACCAGTCAGAAATAGGAATTTAACAAAGTGAATGTAGTGGGGATTAGTCTGCTCTACAGCTTCTAGAATCCTTCTGATTTCATCTTTACTAAAAGGGTTAGCTGGTTGCTTCGGATGTGGCTTAATGGCTTCTATAGCTACCTGTAAATGAATATTTTCAATCTCTGCCCACCTCAAGCAGGCTCGTACTAAAAACAATCTTTCTTTTACATTTCTCAGGTCACAGCTTGAACTCAAATGTTTTACTAGTTTCTGGATATCTGATTCTGTTAATTCATCTGGTAAGCGATCGCCAATTCCAACAGTAACTATTTGCCCCAGTAAAGCTGTGTACTTATGAAGTGTACCAACAGCCACTTCATTAGATTTGTGTTCTATAAATCTGATGAATAGTTGTTCTAAATCCAGAATCTCTACCGTATATTGTGGTTCTTTATATCTGGCTAAAGATTCATCAAAATTATTATTTTTTATATCTCTAGCTATTATGTTGGCTATCTTTTGGGCTTTTCTGCGATTCCAGTCGTTGTCTTTTAATCCAACATAAAAAGCTAGTTGTTTTTTGTTGTAGGTAAATCGTAGTCGGATTGTTTTACCTATAACTTCAACAGTTACTTTTGGTGGTCGCACCTTGTGCAACGGCGGTTTTTTGATTTTGGGTCGTTTAAGCTGGAAAGCCCCAGTTGTAAATCTTCGATTTTCAACCACAGTACACCTACCTTAGTGAACTGTGACTGTACCCTTATTATTTGCTTAGGTATTTCTTGTTGTAGAAGCGCAGGTTGGTCTTAAGGTCAGCGACTATCGGATTGAATTTTTTGCACATAAGCCCCAAAAAAGTATTTAAATACTAGTGGTCTATCGCATTAATTTTGCTGGGTTGGATAAATATTTGAAAGCTTAACTCTTGCATCTTCTGTACGAAAGCTCCAATCCACACAAACTTTGTTTCTATTACGTTCACATTCCCAACTCGAAACCTCTTTTTCTAAAGTTTTGGTATCGGGAATTCTTCTTTGAAGACATTGGCGTACAAGTACAGATAACTCACATTCAACCATATTTAACCCTTCGGGTTCGCCAGTCGCACCCTGCACCGAAGCCACCCTGCGGGCGTCTACATGGGGGGACCCCCTTTGGAGCGCGCTGGCTCACCAACTACCATGTTTGGGCGTATGATGAATCTCTAATTTTTTGGCAATTCGCCTTGCTTCCCTGGGCTCAAACGCTTCATATAAAGCACTGATTGTATGAGTATTTAAGTTATCCATTACTAATCGAATTAGTTCTGCATCTGGAAAATGAATATCAACCAATTCTTTCATACAATTAGCAAAATCAATTTTAGTTCTTCGTTGAGTAACTTTAATATGCCTCCATCNTAAATATGNAGCAAAAAAGGCGAATAAATTACAACTGCCCAAAGCGTTCATATTCGTAATCAACTTTTTCCACTATTGGGGGTTTATTTTCTGTTTTTGGTGTTGGTGCAAGCGGTTGATGAACATCCCTAATTAATTGACACAATCTTTCATCGAAGCATACTAATGGGCGTTTTGGGTCAACACTTTGAGCAACCTAATCCAGTACATCTTCCATACAGCAAACAAATTCTGCACTAACTTGTGGGATGCACCATTGTTCTTTTAACCAAGGTTTAAGTTCGTTTTTTTTAGTATGCGTCCTACTGTATCAGCACTAACACTGTCTACTATTTCTAGGCTAACTAACTTGTCTGCCAACAATTGTAATGTCCAACGCTGGTGTCCTGTTGGTGGCTGACTGCAAGTGGTAGCAATCACAAATGCCTCTGCCCTTGGAGTTAGCTTACGTAGTTTTCCAGGACGCTTACGCTCGCTTAAAGTATTTTTCAAATTTTCTTGGACAAACTGTTTGCGCGTCCTTTCCACTGTTGGCACACTTATGTGTAAAATTTTGGCGATCGCTTCCAGAAGTTTCACCTGACGCAGCCATGAGTAAAGTGTGCGCCCGACGAATCATTCGCGCCGTTGCTTTTCCTTTCTTCACTATTTCAACTAACTGTTGATGCTGTTCTTGTGTCAGCTTTACTATGTGCTTTTTTGGCATAGCCTATTATTTGCGATCGCTCAACTCTCTGTTTCGATTTTAACCCTGCAAAATTAATGCGATAGACCACTAGTACTTCATCAACCCAACTTTGAGGGGTCTGTCTTCTACGAGTTGAAATATAAGCAATTTAATAATGGATTTGGTTGTGGATGCACTAAACGCATCACCAGAAAGTACCATATGTGCTAATAGCATAAAACAGATACAAATAACGCATAATCAGCCAAATTTAATTATGCATAACCGTTATTTAGTATTAGAATTTGCTATTTGCAAATACAAACATACATGCTTTGGATGTAATCTGCAAGATTTTTTTTAATTTAATTTATGTTAAAATATCTATTTTTTGTGTTTATAAAAAACAGCTTGTTATTTATGCCAAACCAGGCATCTTTTCTTATTACATCTGAACCTGCTAAACTTGTCAACATTGAGGTTATGAACATGATACAAATTTCATATATCCTAGAGTCAAAAATCCTGCCATACAAGGATTTTTTACTTAAAGTCCTGCACAATCTTAGAAAGAATCGGTAGGGGAAAAATTAATAGCTTAATTTCAAACCTTATTACATCTAAACTTAGCAAGTTTATTATCGCAAAATAAAATTCTTTATTTCAAAATTATAAGATTGGGATGATTTTTGATGCCAGGAACTAGCACGAAACCAGATTACTTTATTTCTATCTTATGAGTTTCCAGAATTTTCTTCTTATAAACTCGTTCAAGAAATTTTTCCACAACGAGGAAGACATCAATACCTCCTATGGCTGGTATCATCCCCAGCTAATCTCTTTTGCTTAACATTTTAGACGCGCAGCGGTAAACCAGCGCGGTCTTGGGGAGGCAGTGCGGTCTTGGGGAGGCGCGGGTGCGGAACCTGCGTCCGCACATAGAGCGCCGTGGTTTCCCCCATGAGCGACTGGTGAACCCGGAGGGCTTCCCGCAGGGTAGGACGCAAAGAGCACGAAGGAAGTAAGCAAATTGTGAGATGATGTCAGCGTAGGCATCAGACCCAAGAATTAAAAGTTGCACATGGCATTAATTGGTTTTGGTAAGTTCAGGTCAATTCTGCAAAGACTTCTGATACCAAAGCGAATAGTTAAAGTTTCGGTTTCTAATGTATTATTATTTACTATAATTTTTTCTCTTACTATTATCCCCAGCACCTTCGCCAAACAGGTACAGAGACATTCAGCACACATCCAAACTAGTCAATCACCAGCAACAGCACAGCAACTTCTGGAGCAAGGAGAAGCTCTTTATCAAGCAGGACGCTTTGCGGAAGCAGTAACTGTTTTACAAGCAGCTAACCGCATTTACCAGCAAGAGCATAACCCATTTGGGCAAGCTACAGCACTGACTAACCTCTCCTTGGTATATCAACAACTTGGCTCGTGGACAGAAGCATCCAAGGCTATTAATACTAGCTTGAAGTTACTTGGCTGGGATGAGAAAAATCAAAAGTTAAATCTCAATGCTCAAAAACCAAAATGGCTAGAAGTTTTGGCGCAAACTCTAGATATTCAGGGAGGACTGCAACTGGCAGTTGGAAAAGCAGATGTATCTTTAGAAACTGCCAAACAAGCAGAGCAAATCTGGAAGCAATTAAACAATAATGCTGGAGTAACGCGTAGCCGCATTAACCAAGCACAAGCTCTGCGGGTTGCTGGTTTTTACCGCCGAGCCTTAAATATTTTGAAAGAAGTTTCTCAACAGTTGCAAAATGAACCTGATTCATCCATAAAGGCGGCTGCTTTGCGTTCTCTTGGTAATGCTCTGCAAAAATTAGGCGAACTAGAGCCTTCGTGGCAAACTTTGCAACAAAGCTTAAAAATATCCCAAAACCTGCAACTGACTCAAGAAATTGCTACAACGGCATTTAGCCTTGGTAATACTGCTAGATTACTAGGTAACACTAAAGACGCAATTTTTCACTATCAAAAAGCTGCCGAAATCGCGCCTAACCCCCTCACGAAAATTCAAGCCCAAATCAATTTACTCAGCTTGTTTGTAGATGATGAAAACATAGCAGCTGCGCAAGCGTTAATCCCGACAATTCAATCTGAACTTGCTAGTTTGCCTAGTAATCAAGCTGGTATCTATGCACGTATTAACTTTGCTCGGGCGATCGCTAAAATTAGTGACAAACAAAATGTCGCGCAAATTTTGGCAAGCAGCGTTCAACAAGCCAAAATTATCGCCGATAAACGTGCAGAATCTTATGCACTCGGCAGTTTAGGAGAATTATACGAGCAAAACAGTCAGTGGCAAGAAGCACAAAATCTCACAGAGCAAGCATTGAGTATTGCTCAGGAAATTTCTGCTTCAGACATTGCTTATCGTTGGGAATGGCAACTAGGACGCTTGCTGAAAATCCAGGGAAATAACCAAGCAGCCATAGCCGCTTACGATAGTGCTGTAGCAACTCTTGAATCTCTTCGCAGCGATCTAGCAATAGCAAACCGAGAGGTGCAGTTAAATTTTCGCGATCGCGTTGAACCTCTTTATCGGCAGTCAGTAGAACTGCTTTTACAACAGCAAGGCCCGGAAAAGCCAGATTTAGACAAAGCACGTCAACGCATCGAAGCTTTACAACTGGCAGAACTGGATAATTTTTTTCGGGAAGCTTGTTTAAATAACCAATTTGTTGTGCTTGACAAAGTAGTAGATCGAAATAATCCGAAAACAGCCATTTTCTATCCAATTATTTTAGACAACCAGTTAGAAGTTATCCTTAAACTTCCCAACCAACCGTTAATGCGTAAAACTTCTTTTGTTAACAGTAATGAGGTAGAGCAAGCAATTGCAGAAATGCGAGAGGCAATAGTTCAACCTGATGCCAAGAAAAAATTTCAAACAGGCTCCCAACAGCTTTATAACTGGTTAATTAAACCAGTAGAAACAGACCTTAAAAATAGTGGAGTTACTACTTTAGTATTTATCCCAGATGGGTCACTGCGAAATATCCCAATGGCTGCATTGTATGATGGTAAAGACTATTTTGTACAGCATTACGCCGTCGCAATTAGCCCAGGGTTGCAATTATTTACACCAAAACCTTTAAAACAGAAAAAATTAAACGTCCTTGCTGGGGGTTTGTCTCAACCACCTCAAAACGAAAATTTTGCACCACTTCCCAAAGTCAAAGATGAACTAGATTTAATTCAGAAGTTAGGCATAACAAAAACCATACTTCTAGATCAAAATTTTAAAAGTACGACCTTAGAGAAAAAGATTAACGCCCAGCCTTTTAGAGTAATTCACTTAGCAACTCACGGGAAATTTAGCTCTAAAGCTAAAGACACTTTCATCCTTGCAGCAGATAAGCGCATTTATGTGAGGGAATTTGATAGCTTGCTCAAAAGTAGAGAGCAAAATCGCACAGAACCAGTTGAACTACTTGTTCTCAGTGCTTGTGAAACAGCAGCAGGAGATAACCGTGCAGCATTGGGATTAGCAGGAGTTGCTATTCGAGCAGGAGCGCGGAGTACTCTAGCATCTTTATGGCAAATTGGTGATGACTCTACAGCTTTATTTATTGGTGAATTCTACAGTCAGTTAACAACTGGCAGAGTCACAATAGCAGAGGCTTTACGCCTTGCTCAATTAAAGTTACTGAATGCTTCTGAATATAATCGTCCTATGTACTGGGCACCCTATGTACTGGTTGGCAATTGGCTGTAGGTTATTGTCTACCCATAAAAATAATGTTGATCAATCCACGTGTTTTGCCGCATTGTATAAGAAGATTTTGATGTCTTCCTACAGAACACAAAATCTATCTATATTAATCTAGCTAATTATAGATTTTCTAGATAGCAGAATACGTATTTTGTTTGCTGTGGTCTTTATTTATTGAACGGGAAGTTTTCTCCCTAGGCATTTGATCTACATTTGAAGAGGGCGAGCCTCTTAGGAGGAGTTTTACTAACGCTGTTCATGGAGCATGGCAACACTGCTGAACGATCGCTATCAAGTTATCCAGGTACTGGGTGTTGGTGGCTTTAGCGAAACATTTTTGGCAGAAGATACTTATCTACCTTCTCGCCGTCGTTGTGTGATTAAGCAACTCAAGCCGATCACAAATGACCCAAAAATTTACCAAAAAATTCAACGACGATTTGAACGGGAAGCAACTACTTTAGAGTATCTGGGCGAGGGTAGTAACCAAATTCCTAAACTCTATGCCTACTTTTCTGAGAATGGGCAGTTTTACCTCGTCCAGGAATGGATTGAAGGTCAAACCCTGGCAAATATTATTAAAACTCAAGGCTCACTCTGTGAAACAGCAGTCACGGAAATTTTACTGAGTTTGCTGTCTGTTTTGGATTATGTCCATAGTAAAGGCATCATCCACCGGGATATTAAGCCAGATAACATCATTCTCCGCTCGTCCAATCACAAGCCAGTGTTGATTGATTTCGGTGCAGTCAAGGAAACGATACGTTCGGCAGTAGTGAATTCTCCAGTATCCACCACTCAATCTCTGGTGATGGGCACACCAGGGTATATGCCTAGCGAGCAATTCACGGGACGCCCAGTTTACGCCACTGACATTTATAGTTTAGGCTTGACAGCGATTTATCTGCTGACTGGCAAACACCCACGACAGCTACAAACCGATCCGCGAACAGGGGAAATAATTTGGCAGCATTATGCTCCTGGGGTTTCACCGCAATTGGCGATGATACTGAATCGGGCAATTAAGCCCCAAGCTGGCGATCGCTACACTACCGCTAGCCAAATGCTACATGCTTTGCAGTCTGCTACTCTCTCACGCCAATCACCACCATATGCGCCCATAACATCAAAGCAACCTCTGCAAGGTACTGACTCCCCTACACAAACGCCTACAACTCAACCCACACTACCTCCAAATCCTGCTCCTAGTACAGCATCCCTACAAACGCAGCCATTATCTTCTCAGCAAAATGCTCTAGCTACCCTTGTGCATTCCATTCCCAGAAATTGGCAAAAGCCTACTTGGATTTTTGGTAGTTTAATTGTGGCTGGTTTGATTGGTACGGTAGCGATTGTTAGTATTACCCGCAAACCAGAGTTTGCACACTCGCCACCATCGACCATACCCACACCGCTTTCAGAATCTAAAACCACAAATCCCACAGAGTCGCCAGAATCCCCAACTTCTACTTCTGAGGAAGCTAATACGCCTGCGGCTTCACCACCAAAGCAGCAGCGATCAACTCTTGCACCTACTCCACTAAAACCTCAAGATACTCCTGTAGCATCAGCACAACCAGAACAAGACAATCAAACCCCCACAGTTTTTAAACCAAAAAACAACGAGCCTCGCAATCAACTACCTAACACTACCAACATCAATCAAGTTCCGGGATTTTCTCCAGGTATACTAAGAAGTACTGTAGAAGCAACCCTTGGCAAGCCAACTCACGATTCAAGGGGTATTTGGCGCAATACTCGCGCTGTTAGTTATATATTAGTGCCAAATCGAATCCAGCTTGGCTACTTATTTGACCGTGATTCTGGAAAGATTCGCCAAACCGAGATAGCTTTTTCCCAATCTGTAGACCTTCAGGTGATACTGAAAACTTTGGAGGGAATGTTAGGTGGTAAATTAACTGAAGAAATTCAGCAGGCACTCATGCAAGTCCTACAGCGACGCTTGGATAATTTCCGTTTTAGTGTAGGTTTTTTGAAGGGTCAGATTGTGCGTCAAGAATGCGGTCTTATTTATATCAGTATATGGGATTCAGATTTACATGATTTTGTGAATCCTGCGGATGCTAAAAAGTGTTAAAGCTTTTTTAATGAAGTACCGTAACTTCATAAAGTGTTATGGAGAGTATATGCGGAAGAGCTAAAAGTATAAAATATTGCTTGTTTTTTGAGGGTGATTGGAATGTACTGGCAATCATTCTTACAAGAATTTAGTCAATACCAACTAGCATGCATGGAAGACAAAGTGAAAGCAACATTACCATCGCAGGTTCTTACCTCTGGCTGGTTAGGATTGCGTGGTGCAACGGAAGTACAAATCACAGCGCTGGAAACACGGCTAGGACAAAAGCTGCCTCCTTCATACCGTGCATTCCTTCTAGTCAGCAATGGTTGGCCTGGAGAGGGAATCTATGGTGGTATGAACACTTTGCTGATGGCTGAGCAGGTGGATTGGTTTATCAACCGCCATGCGGATTGGATTGAAACTTGGGGCAGCAACTACAATGATGTATCTATTCCTGATGAAATTTACTTCACATATGGCTCGATGCAGAATTCGGTTCACCTACGGGTTGAATATCTACTCAAAACCCTACAAATTAGTGATACAGACGGCGAACCGGGTCGGGTTTGGCTGCTAAATCCGCAAGTCATCTTTTCAGATGGCGAATGGGAGGCATGGGATTTTGCGAACTATTACCCAGGTGCCTATCGGTATCACTCATTTGCAGATTTGATGAAAGTGGAACTTATGTTTCTGGAAGCTCAAACGGATTAGTTAGCCTCGCAATATTTTGTAAAATCCATAGAGTGTCAATAGGGCAATACAGTTCAGTTAAGGATTGTTGGTACAAAAAATTAATCTGTAGAGACGCGAAATTTCGCGTCTCTACAAAGGATTATGGGCTTATCTGAACTGTATTGGTCAATAGGATTAAAAAAAGAGCCTGACTGAGGCTCCTTTTAAAAAATTGGCAATCAAATTTTGACTACTTCACAGTTACCTTACCGCCAGCTTCTTCTATACGCTTCTTAGCGTCTTCAGCAGCTTCCTTGGCAATAGCTTCCTTAACTGGCTTGGGTGCAGATTCTACCAAGTCTTTTGCTTCTTTGAGACCCAAACCGGTCAATTCCCGTACTATCTTCAGTACAGCAATCTTCTTATCAGCTGGGACAGATTCGAGAATCACGTCAAATTCGGTCTTCTCTTCTACGGGTTCAGCAGCAGCAGGTGCAGCACCAGGTGCAGCCATCATCATCATGCCACCAGCGGGCGCAGCAGCACTAACGCCGAAAGCTTCTTCAATTTGCTTCACCAACTCAGCTGCTTCCAGCAAAGTCAGAGATTTTAATTTTTCCAAAATTTCATCAGTTGCAGTAGACATCGATATAACTCCTGTAATGTGAATTTGTTGACAGTTATTAGTTAGTAGTTGGTTTTTAACCACTATCCACTATCCACTAACCACTAACTTCTTCGCCTTTTTCTTTATCGGCATATGCCTGCAAAGCACGAGCCAGTGAACCGGGAACCTCGTTGATACCGACGGCAATCTTGGTAGCCAAGGCGTTGATTGCTCCGGCAATTTGCGCCATGAGTTGTTCTTTGGATGGCAAATCGCCCAGCGCCTTGACATCCGGTTCTTTCAACAGGCGACCTTCCATTACGCCGCCGCGAAGTTCCGTCTTCTTAGTGGCTTTCTGGAAATCTTGGTAAGCCTTAATTGCAGCCGAGAAATCCTCTTGAACTAGCAAAAAGGCGGAAGAACCCTTGAGCAATTCCGACATGGGTTGCCATTTTTCATCATCTTGAATGGCAATACCCATCAGAGTATTTTTTGTGACTTTACAAGCAGTACCAGTTGGACGCAGTCGTCGCCGCAAATCTGTGATTTCAGCAACCGTTAGCCCTTGGTAGTCAATCACTAGTGCTAATTGCGACTGACTCAAAGATTCTTTGAGTTCAGCAACAATTGCTTTTTTATCTTCTATGGTTCTGCCCATACTTGTTTCACCTCCTTTAAAGGATTTGTTGTTTGTTGGTAGTTGATGGTTGGTGGTAATTTATTCCAAACAACAAACAACAAACAACCACCAACAATTAATAAACCCCAGCTGCGAAAGCCGGGGTTTAGCTTGAAGGTTAGGTTTTTAAACCACCTTACTCTTGATGCCAGAATACCTACACTAAATAGGAGTAGAGTTTCAAGCAATTCAAGTGCAAACCTCGGCAGGGTATTAAGCCAATGGCACCTGCTGTCTCCGGCTTTGCTATTTAATTGGGGATCGGGGATTAGGAATCGGGGATAGGGAATTTGTGTATTTTAGGTACTAGGGATCAGAATTTTTGGGAAAATTTTCTCCCCTATCCCTTATCCCCTATCCCTTATCACCTTTATGCTGCTGTTAATTTGAGATCGCGTAAGGCGTTGATATCGACTTTAATCGATGGCCCCATTGTGGCTGACACATACACTGTGCGCCAATAACGACCTTTAGCTCCCGAAGGACGGTTGCGGTCAATTGTTTCTTGCAAGGCCTTCAAGTTGACCAGCAAATCTTCCGGCGAAAATGACGCCTTACCAAACATAACATGGACGATACCGGTGCGATCGGCGCGGAATTCTAATTTACCAGCTTTGAATTCTGCGATCGCACTTGCTAGGTCAAATGTCACCGTCCCACCTTTGGGTGATGGCATCAAACCGCGAGGGCCAAGCAATTTACCAAGCTTTGCTACTTGCGGCATTACATCCGGTGTAGCAATCAGCTTGTCAAAGTCCATTCTGCCTTTTTGAATTTCGTCTATCAACTCTTCTGAGCCAACGACATCAGCACCTGCGTTGGTTGCTTCTGTGACTTTTTCCCCTCTGGCTATTACTGCCACCCGCACTGTTTGTCCTGTACCTTTGGGCAGTACTACCGTTGTTCGCAGTTGTTGGTCAGTGTATTTTGGATCAATTCCTAACCGAATATGTGCTTCAGCTGCTTCAGGAAACTTTGCTGTTGCCGTCTCTTTTAAAAGACTTAAAGCATCTAGGGGATCATACTCCCTATCTTCAACTTTTGCTAACAGCGCCTGCAAACGGCGCGATACTTTTTTTGTCATTTTTCTCTCCTGGGGTCGTTAGCGAGGTTTATTCTCTCCCCCGATAAAGTTTTGCTTGTTGTTGGTTGTTGATTGTTGGTTGTTGGTTGGTTATTTTCTTACTACCAACCACTAACTACTAACTACTAACCACCAATTAATCTGTTACAGTTACGCCCATATTTTTGGCAGTGCCTGCAATAATTTTCATTGCCGCTTCAATATCATTGGCATTGAGGTCAGGCATTTTAGTTTGAGCTATTTGCCGCAGTTGCTCCTGTGTAATCGATCCAACTTTCTTTTTGTTGGGTTCGCTGGAGCCTTTGTCTATTTTCGCTGCTTTGGTAATTAGTACCGATGCCGGTGGAGTCTTCAGTACAAAAGTAAAACTCCGGTCTTCATAGACCGAAATTTCTACTGGTATCACCGTGCCAGCTTGGTCTGCTGTTTTGGCGTTGTACTCTTTGCAGAACATCATGATATTGACGCCGTGCTGACCCAAGGCGGGCCCCACTGGCGGTGCTGGGTTGGCTTTCCCAGCATTTAGGGCCAGTTTAATGACCGCTACTACTTTTTTCGCCATTTGTGATTAGCTCTGTTTCTGAACCTGATTAAATTCCAATTCTACTGGTGTGTCTCGGCCAAAAATCGAAAGCAAGGCTTTGAGCTTACTCCGTTCTGGGCTGACTTCAATCACCTCGCCCTCAAAGTCCTTAAACGGACCAGAAAGCACGACTATCTTATCACCACTAGCCATGTCAATTTTGACAATTGGCTCTTGTTCGCTGGTCTGCTTGAAGATTCTTTCGACTTCTGTATGACTCAGCGGTACTGGCTTGACGTGACCGCGACCTTTGCCGCTGCCACGTTTTTGCTCTGCTCCCACGAAATTAATCACGTGGGAAGTATTCCGCACTACTTGCCAAGTATCATCATCCATGAACATCTTGACAAGCACATAGCCAGGGAAGACTTTTTCTTCTGTGTGCTGGCGACTGCCATCCTTACGGATTTTCACTGCTGGCGTGTGCGGAATCTCCACCTGAAGAATTTTATCAGCCACATCAAAGCTTTGGATGCGCTGTTCTAAGTTTGTTTTAACACGCTTTTCACAGCCAGAGGCTACTTGTACCGCATACCAGCGAGCTTCTGATGTTGCCGCTGTGTCTAAGCCGTCTTCTGGCTGCAAAGCCAAATTGTGTCCTTCGTCTGTTGCAGAAGTCATCCGAACACCTGTTGTGCTGCCCAAGTAAAGAATTTATCGACCAAGAAAATCAAAGATGCGGAGAGTGACACCATTAACAATACAGCTGCTGATTCACTCACTAGCTGTTTTCGACTTGGCCAAACCACTTTTTCAAACTCTTCTTTGATTCCCTGAAAGAAGTTTGCCAAGCTAAACCCATTGTTAGTCTCTTGCATTTCTGCTTCATTTTTTTTGGCCACGGTCGCTTGCTCCCCCCATTGCCTATATAGCTACTACCTGCTAATTTTCATCGATAACTACAGCTTTGGCTCAAACTTTGAGTTGCTTGAAAGAAAAAGCTGCAAATATAACAATTATACCCGAAATCAAATTTGCAAGTTGCGCTTTTGGCAACAGTTGCATTTGTTTCGGGTTATTATCTTACTGACAGCGCGCCCTGGAGGACTTGAACCCCCGACATCAGGTTTTGGAGACCTGCGTTCTACCAACTGAACTAAGAGCGCACAAGCTGTCTTGGATTCAGTTATTATGTTGAACTTTTGCTAGTTTAACACAATTTGGTGTTTATTGTTAACTTTATTTTATTCGAGGAGATTAGCGGCTGATGCCGCTTTATGTTTGAGTTTTTCTCCCATACTCTACTTATTATCTATCACAAAGCACGGTCAAAGCGTTGCTTAATCCGGGTAGCTTTGCCAACGCGGTTGCGTAGATAATAAAGTTTAGCACGCCGTACTTTACCACGACGTATGACTTTGATGCTGTCAATTCGGGGTGAGTGAAGAAGAAACACTCGCTCGACGCCGACGCCCTGAAATACGCGGCGGACTGTAATTGTTTCATTAATACCACCATTGCGTTTAGCAATCACAACTCCTTCGTAGGGTTGTACGCGGTACTTATCTCCTTCCTTGATTTTTACTCCGACTTTCACAGTATCGCCCACATATATTAGGGGCAGATTAGATTTTAGCTGTTCCGCTTCAATAGAGCGGATGATCTCTTGAGCGTTCATAAGTCAATAAAAAACTCACAATCATCAATAATAAATCTACAACCGTCTTTCAGTCTACTAAATTCTAACTGATGACGTTTCCGGTACTTTTGTCGTCAAATAGAAGATGTATTTAAGAAGGGCGTGCCACAGGTGTGAGTGTTATGAAATTTAGCGTCGTCATTACGACCTACAACCGCTTAAGTCTGCTCAAAAGAGCGATTAACTCTGCTTTGAACCAGACAATTACAACTGAAGTGGTTGTTGCCGATGATTGTTCTTTTGATGGCACGCAAGAGTATGTAAATAGTTTAGCCCAAAAGCTATCACTAAGTGGAGACTATCGTCTTGTCTACCATCGCAATGAGGTTAACTCTGGTCATTCGGCAACGGTAAATGCTGGGATTGCTAGGGCTAGCGGTGACTGGGTTAAATTTTTGGATGATGACGACTATCTTGCTCCCAATTGTCTCGAAGAAATGGCAAGGGCGATCGCACTTCATCCCCAAGCTGCCCTCTGTTCCTGCATAGCTGCCCAGGTGAATGAACAAGAAGTTGAACTCTATCGCACGCCGCAAATAGGCCCCGGCTTAGCTTTTTACATCCCACAAGCTGATATTCACTATGGTATGCTGCTAGAGCTTCTTCCCTTTGGCACGCCCGTACAAGTTGCTTGCCGTCGTGATGTGTTTTTGCAAACCGGCGGTTGGGATTCTAAATTTGATGCTAACTGTGATGATATTGATTCTTGGATTCACATTGCTAAGTTTGGCGATGCGATTTTCCTCAATCAGTGCCTTGCTTACCGAACCATGTGGCAAGGTGCTTACAATTACAAGTTTTCTCTATCTCGACGCTTAGATACGAATATCTTAATGAAGGAGAAGATTTACGCTTTCGTTGATGAAAAGCACCGCTTCCACGTCCCTGAGTTGGAGGATATTAAAAATTATTTAAAATTACATTGGTCTATAGTAGCTATTAAGCAAAGAAACTTCCAGAATTTGATTAATATATTATTTCCCTCTATATTTTCCTGGAAAGCTTGGCAGCTTTTGTTTAATGCTGCTTTAGCGCGTCGCTTCACTCACCATAACACTCATATTCGTAAATACGTGTTGATTGAGTTATAATTTTCAACTTAGTTTGTATATAAAAATCTATTTATCTATTTATTGATTATGCGAATAATACATATCTTAAATGAAGTTCAAGAAATCGGTAACGGTATTGTAAATGTAGCTGTGGATCTTGCTTGTTTACAAGCAAAAAGCGGTCATGAGGTAGCGGTACTTTCAGGTGGTGGAGAATACGAAACATTATTGGCAAATTATGGCGTCAAACACTACCAACTCGATCAGACAAGGAAACCGATCAATCTGATCAAAGCGGCTAGAAGTTACCGAGCAATTGTGCAAGAGTTTCAGCCAGATATGGTTCATGCCCATATGATGACTGGAGTAGTATTAGCAGCACTACTCAGAAAAAAGGGTGGGTATGGTTTAGTTTCCACAGTACATAACGAATTTCAACGATCCAGTATATTTATGGGTTTAGCTGACCGAGTCATTGCTGTCAGCAAAGCAGTTGCCGAGGCGATGACGCGGCGCGGTATATCTCAAGCAAAGTTGCGAGTAGTATGTAATGGTACTCTTGGCAGTCCCCGCAGCCGTCCACTACAAGAATATGAACCCTTACCTTTGCAACGCCCAGCGATCGCCACTGTGGCGGGAATGTATCATCGTAAAGGTATTACCGAGTTAATTGCAGCTTTTGAGCAAATAGGCTCAGATTTTCCCGAAGCGCATTTATATATAGTAGGAAACGGGCCCGATCGCCATGAGTTTGAGGCACAGGCAAGTAAAACTGCGGTCAGTTCGCGCATTCATTTTGAAGGCTTTCAACCTCAACCCCAGCGTTATTTGTTAGCTTGTGACATATTTGTCCTCGCTTCTCATCGCGAACCCTTCGGTTTGGTACTTTCAGAAGCCCGCGAAGCAGGTTGCGCTATTATTGCCACAGATGTAGATGGCATTCCCGAAGCACTGGACAATGGACAAGCTGGTCTTTTAGTACCAGCAAAAGATAGCAATGCCCTAGCAGCAGCACTAGTACAATTATTGAACGATCCCAATACGCTACAAGAGTGGAAAGCAAAGGCACATCAAAATCTAGAATGGTTGAATGTTGCCCGCGTTCATCAAGAAACACTGGCAGTGTATCGAGAGTTATTTCCCGAGGAATAACGACACTCCAACGACAATTATTTAAATATTTGTAATATTTAATACCCAATTTCTGTGTTACTTGATGATGACAAGTATCTAAGTATCCAGTGATTACAACGATTGGTAAACCAAAGCTTACGGAAAACTACCAGAAATAAACTAGTTTCAGTCTAGTCAAATCACAAGATAAACATTTATAAACTCAGTTCACAAAAAATTTATAAAAATCTTTACTTTTTCTTCTTTTTTCCTTCTATAGTTTAATAGTCAACAATAGTTGTATGACGGCGTTGCTGATTTGAGGTATGAATCTAAGTGTAGAGACGCGAAATTTCGCGTCTCTACAAGGGTTTTGGAATCACACCAAATCATTTTCATACATGGATTCAGCAACGCCTTTATGACAAATACTTAGCTTTTTACCTGTATACAATCAGTCTTAAAGCTGTTTAGTATACTTTTGCTGTTATTTTAGTGTTTAAAAACTAACTATATTTTTTCCGGTTATTCTGTAAATAATTACTATTTTGTATGTAATGTTAATTACTTTTAACTGGGCAAGGGAGTTGCCTTAATGAGTAATGCATTTCTGCGCTTGATTTCCGGTAGCGAAGAATACTCTTACTCGCTACTGACTGCTGGTGAGGTTGTATTGGGGCGCGACCCCAACAGTTGTCAAATTGTGCTAGATTCCAACCATTATGGGATGGTTTCGCGACGTCATGCGACTATTCGCCCATCCAAAACGCCAGATGGCAGAACTAGCTTTATACTTTACGATCTCAGTAGTGCAAATGGAACGTATTTAAACGGACAGCTTTTACAGGGTTGTCAGGAATTGCACGTAGGCGATCGCATTACTCTCGGCAATAATGGGCCGGAATTTTTCTTTGAATATCAGTACAAGTATCAATACAATTCTCAATCATTAGGAATAACACAGCCAGCATCTACACCAACTACAGCAGCAGTAAACTCTTCGGCATCATCTTTTAGCACTAACGATCATACTAGCTTGTCGCTGTTGATACCGCTTTTGTCTTCACCAACAGATTTAACTCGCAAAGCCTACCTAGTACCAGGAATGATCACCGTAGTATTCGTGGTACTGCTATTTTTTGCTCAAGGTTTTTCATATCAAATACTACTGGGAGCTTACCTAGCTAGTGCTAGCTTGTATGTTATATACCAATTGTGCGGCAAACCCAAGCCTTGGTGGGTGCTAGCTTCTTCTGCTCTCACTACTATGACGATTTTAGCTAGTCCTGTACTTAATATATTGATATTGGTGTTTCGCGGCATTTTACCGGGAAGCGTACCAGAAGATACTAGTAGCATCAGCTTTCCAGAGTTGTTTATTCGCTACTTTCTTGGTGCAGGGATGCTGGAAGAATTGCTGAAAGCCTTACCTATAATTGGATTTTATCTGTTGGGAAAGTCTCTGAGATCTTCAAGAAGGGAACGTATCGGTGTTTGGGAACCCCTAGATGGAATTTTACTAGGATCGGCTTCTGCGGCTGGCTTCACCTTGTTTGAAACACTAGGTCAATACGTGCCTGGTAGAATCGCAGAAGTGGCCCAAGAAATGGGAACGGAAGCAGGTTTCGGCGCAGGGTTGCAGTTGCTGATTCCGCGCATTTTAGGTGAAGTAGCAGGACACATGGCTTGGAGTGGTTGGTTGGGATATTGTATAGGCTTAAGCATCCTCAAGCCGCGTCTAGCTTCGCGAATTCTGCCAATAGGTTATTTTAGCGCCGCCGGACTCCACGGTTTGTGGAACAGCTGCGCGGGACTTGCAGACTCTCTGGGAGTTTTTGTCTTAGGGTTATTGGTGATCGTTGGAGGAATATCTTACACCTTGTTGGCAACAGCAATTGTCAAAGCCCGTAGTTTGTCGCCAACGCGATCGCAAAATTTCGCTACTCGTTTTTTTCAGAAATGACTAGAACTTTGCTCACACTATTCCCACACAGATTGTAAATTTAAAACAAATCCAGGCAAAATATCTTCTCCCGATAAACTACCAGGAAACTCTAACACTTCTACTGGTTTTCCTTGTCGATAGATTTCGACGCAGCCAGTTTTCCTATCAATTAACCAGCCAAGTTTTACTCCCGAATCAATGTATTCTTGCATCTTCTGTTGCGTTGCTTTCAAGCTATCACTAGGTGACATTAACTCTAAAACAAAATCGGGAGCAATAGGAGGAAATTTTTCTCTTTGTTCAAGAGTGAGTGCATTCCATCTATCCTGTTTTATCCAAGCAACATCGGGAGAACGATCTGCACCATTAGGGAGTTTAAAGCAAGTAGAGGAGTCAAAGACTTCACCAAGTTGAGTTTGTTCATTCCAGAGAACAAATCGAGCAGTTAATTTAGCATTGCGTCTTCCCGTTTCTCCCCCAGTGGGTGACATGATAACTATTTCTCCCGAAGCATTACGCTCAAACTTAATATCAGGATTATCCCGACACAGTTGATAAAATTGGTCGTCGGTTAATTTGATGATGTTGTTGAAGTTGAGAGTAATGGCAGTCATAGTGTTTTGACATTATCAAAAATGCAGCTAGCTGTACTTTAAGTTTAGATTTTCCTAAACATACCCAACCGCATTAATATACGCTTCGCCCATTTCCACGACACCACATCATGCAGCAGAGTATAAAAACAGGGAATAATAAACAGCGTTAACAGTGTTGCCAAAGACAATCCCGAAAACACTACAATACCCAACGGTTGCAGAAATTCTGAACCTTCCCCAATTCCCAAAGCTAAGGGGAACATGCCTAGAACCGTGGTAATTGTAGTCATCAGGACTGGGCGTAAACGTTGAGGAGCAGCTTGCAAAATTGCCGTTTGACGATCAACGCCTTTGTGTTCTCGAAGTTGATTTGCCAGTTCCACCATAATGATGGCGTTGTTAACTACAATACCCACAAGTAAAACCGCACCGACAATTACAGTTGCACCAATGGCAGTTTTAGTAACATATAGCCCAAAAATTCCCCCAGCTAATGCCAATGGTATTGTAAACATAATTACTAGTGGGTCAATCAGTGAATTATATTGCACTGCCATGACCACGAAAACTAAAAAGCTTGCTAATCCCCCTAACAACCACAGAGAGTTTTGTAATTGCCGATTGGATTCCGCTGTCGAACTGGGTAGGACGGTAACACCTTGAGGCAATTTTAAGCTATTCAATACTTCATTCACCTGTGCTTGGGCGTCACTGAGATTTGCCCCTTCAGTCAAATTACCAGCGATAATGAAAACCTGACGTTGGTTGATGCGCTGAATCTCTCCAGGGGCTTGAGCATCGACAATACTTGCTACGTCACTAAGGCGTACCTGACGATTATTCTCCACAAATAAGGGTAATCTCTCCAGTTGGGAGGGCGATCGCACAGATTCTTCATTTAATTGCACCCGCACATCCACAAGACGATTTTCCCGTTGCAGCTGTGTGGGTACACTTCCTTGAATTGCAGTCGCAATCGTGTCACCAATTTCTCTTGCAGTCAAACCCAAAGCTGCAACCCTTTCCCAATCTGGACGGATTTGAATTTCGGGTTGACGCGGATCGGCATCGGGACGAAATCTGGCTAAGGTGACTTTTTCTTCTAGGCTTGCCAGCAATTGCTGTCCAGCTTGTTGTAGAGTGTCTGCGTCATTTCCTTGCAGAACTATGTCAACATCAGCACCACGAGTGGGAGAGTTGGTGAGAATTAAACCCCGTACTTGACCAGGAGCTAAACGCAAGCGAATACCTGCTAAATTTAGTTTGTTAAATTCTTGAGTGACTCGTTCAACATAGGCTTCTATATCAGAATCAGGTTTGAGAGTAATAGTGCTGGAACTCCGCAGCGGATTTTCAGTGGTGTTGCTGCCAAATAAAAAACCGCCGATGCTGGAAAATACGTACTCTGTTTCTGGCTGGCGGCGGAGAATGTCATCAACCGCAGCCATGACTTTTTGATTATTTTCTAAAGGTGTACCGGGAGGAAACTGAGCAAATAAGCTAGCTTGTCCGGTGTTGATGCGGGGTAGAATTTCTTGGGGAATGTGTGGTGCTATCCACAAACTACCACCACCTAACAGGGCAATTGCGATCGCCACAGCTAACAAGCGAAAACGCAATACTTTACTCAAAAAAGTACCGTATCCTCTAGTTGCAGCATCAAAGCGGCGATTAAACTTCCGTAAGAACCAGAAATCACTCAGGCCACTGGAAATACGCCATGACAACATCCGGGAAGTGAGCATCGGTACTACTGTTACCGCAATTAAGATAGAAGCGGCGACAGCAAAGCTGATGGTGAGAATTAATTCATTGAATAGCAGCGAGATAAAGCCGCCAATAAGCAAAAACGGCAACACGGCTACTAGGTTGGTGCTAGTAGAAGCCACCAAAGCTGATTCTACTTCTTGGCTGCTTTGTTCTGCCTGTCTAATTAATTGCCACGGACTCAAGTGGGTTCTCGTATCTTTGCCGGGAGTCATACCCGCACCCTCGGCAATATTCTCCAACATGACGATGGAGTTATCTACCACAATACCTACACCCAATGCCAAACCGCCCAAGCTGAAAATATTCAGCGATAAGCCAAATAAACCCATGAAAATAATGGCAGCAAGGGTTGCGAGAGGAATGGCAATCACAATGATCAGAGTTTGCCGCAACGAACCGAGAAATAAAAGGACGGCGATCGCTGCCAATGCTGCTCCGATCAAACCGGAACTAGTAACATTGGCAATAGAATTACTGATAAACCGTGATTCATCTAAGGTAGGTGTGAGAACTGTTCCCTCAGGAATAACACCAGATTTTCTCAATTCTTCTATTCGCTTTTTTACTCCATCGACAACATCAATTGTGTTGGCATCTGGCTGCTTTTGGATGCTGACTTTTACCGCTGGTTCCCCGTTAAGTAAGACGAATAGGCGTTGTTTTTCTGTACCATCAATGACTTCAGCAAAGTCACGTAGATAGATGCGACTGGGAGGAGTGGGAGAGGGGGAGACAGGGAGAGTGGAGGAAGTGGAAGAAGTGGGGGAAGATGAGGAGACTTCAAAAGAAAGATTGCGGATTTCATCAGCGGTTTGGAAGCGTCCGACAGTGCGGGTGAGAGGTTCGGAATTTTGTCCAAAAATTCGACCACCAGAGATATCTTGGTTCCGATTTGTCAGTTCATTAAGTACATCTGTTAAACCAACACCCAATGCTTGTAAGCGATCTAAATCTATATTTAGCCTGACTTCTTCTTGTACTCCTCCCGATACGTCTACCCCCGCTACTCCTGACACCACACTTAGTTCACGAACTAGTTCTTCTTCGGCAAATACCCGCAAATCAACACCTTTTAATGAAGGTGAAGTTAATGCCAATTCGTAAATAGGTGATTGAGAAGGGTCAAATTTAAAGATACGAGGTTCTTCTATCGTGTCTGGTAAATTACTTCTGGCTCTATTAAATGCAGCTGTGGCATCATTGAGGGCTTGGTCAATATTACCTCCCGGTTGAAAGAACAAATCCAAATTTATCTGTCCTTCGCGGGTTTGAGAAAAAATTTGCACCACGCCCTCTGTAGCAGCAAAAGCTTCTTCCAGTGGCTTAGTGACTTCGTCTACCGCTACCTCTGGTGAAACTCCAGGGGCTTCGATTCGCACACCAATCCGGGGATAGGTAATTGATGGCAGTAAATCTACTGGCAGTTTAGTAATAAAAAATATGCCCATTACAATCACTGCCAAGGTTAGCATCAGTGTGCCGATGTGTTGGCGGATAGCGAGGGCGCTGACACTAAATCCCCCACCCTGTTTTGTTGCCTGCATCTTTCTAATTCAAGATAAATAAATGTTCTTGTGGTGGCTGTTGGTAGTTAGTTGTTGGTTGTTGTACCCTGCGGGAAGCCGCTGGCGCGTCTATGGAACGATCAACTACCAACAATCAACTACCAACTATTTAGGAGTGGAATCTAATTTTTCAGAAAGTATCGAAAGACTTACGGCATCCCGATCTCGTAAAGGCTTGCCACTCCGCACTACATACGATTCACCCGGTTCCAAGCCAGATATAATTTCCACTTTGCCATCAGCACGTTTACCTAGCGTTACGGATCTGGCAGCAACCGTTGTTTTATCTCCTCCCCGTACCACCACAAACACTTTGCCCTGATTATTTTCGATCTTGGATTCTGGATTTTGGTTAGGGCTTTCTCCCTCTCTTCCCTGAATGGCTGTTAACGGCACTACCACTCGTTCTTGTCCTCTATTAGCAAAATTCACTCTTGCATACAGCCCACTAGTAATTTTACTGTCCCTATTGGGAATCACTATTTCTATCGGCACTAAGTAAGTATTAGCTGCTGGGGTAATGCGCGTTATCGTGCCAACGTAGGTGTTGTTAGGAAAAGCATCTAGCTTCACTTCTACGGACTGTCCCACTCGAATATTTGCCAGTTCTTTATCAGAAACTTCAAATTCCACTTTTATACGGCTAAAATCACCGATTTTCAATATTTCATTACCTGGTTGCAGCAGATCTCCCGGTTCTGGCACTTTGTCTAAAACTGCACCAGCGATGGGGGATGCGATCCTAGAATAGGATCTGCGCTCTTTTGCTTGCGCCACTAACGCTTGTTGAGCAGTTAATCTACCTTTGGCAGCAGCAACGGCTTCCTCTTCTGTACGCACTTGCTCTTGGGCAGCACGTAATGCTTGTGCAGCGGTTTGGGCATTGGTGCGCGCTTGTTCGGCTGCTTGTTGCGAAATCGCACCTTCTTTCAACAGTTTCTCCTGCCTGTTTGCATCCGAAAGCGCTTGCGCTACCTGCAATCGCGCCTGTTCTACCTCAACACGGGCATTACTGGCTTGAGCATTTGCTCTGGCTACTTCCGATCTAAGTGCTGCTAGTTCTGCTTCGGCTTGATTTAATTCTGTTTTCAGGATTGTATCGTCAACCTGTCCGATAATTTGTCCTAGTCTGAGGGTATCTCCCTCATCTACATTCAATGCTACAAGGCGTCCTTCTACCTGCGATCGCAGCGATACTTCGCGGAATGGTTTGGTAATGCCTCTATATTCTAATTGTTGTTGCAAACCACTCTCACGGGCGATTGCTACATCTACAGGTGTTGCACCACCCGCTTGTCCAGCCGCACCACGACGTTCTTGTTGAGCTTCAGCTGATTCTTTGGGAAGTGAACCGCAACTTCCCATCAGCAGTCCAAGACTTGATAAAAAAGCTAGCAATAAGATTGATGAACACGATGAGAAGGAATGATTTTTGATTATTTTACGCGGCTGATTTCCGTTCCAAATCATTACTATTTTGCTCCTAGGCAGTTTTGGCTATGACACCCGTTTATTAACAACCAGTCACGATGGATATCATGAATATCACTTGGGCTATAGATATAAGGGAAAAGTTCCCTAAAAAAAGAGATAAAGTGTAAGTTTTATTTCATTATTTATCACAATTTTTTGTATAAAAAACTACTATTTATTTTATAGAGAAGAGCGAGCATAATGCTAAGTATGCTGATTTATCAAGGCTTAAATGTGAACTGATGCAATTATTTATTTAGTATAAATTTTTATGGCTGATTTTGTCTCTACTTATAGACATAGGAGTTGTAATCGCTGAAAATAAGCCTTTTTGTAGTTGGCTTCAACCTAACAGAAGTAATCAAAATAATTAGAAAGAAGAATTGAACATACTATCACTCCTAGTTGTTTTTATCTTTATCCTAGAGACTATACCTAGGAGGTACATGAGGAGAAAGTCATGTGTACACCCATGACTTAAGTCATGTGTTTACCATGTCAAATGTGATGAATTCATATTTTCTTTTCTAAAGGAACAAAAGAGTTATTTATTTACAACGCTGTAGCAAAACTACCAGTAATTCTTATAATATTTAGTTTATATTAAGAAAGGTAAAATTATTGGAAATAACGGACACACATAATGTATGTCCCCTTGTAAGCAGTTGTAACTTTACTTTACGCGAGGAAGGCTAACAGTGACATCACCACTTGTACAAACTACTGACGAATCTCTACTCGCGGAATTTTTCCAAGCATCAGTGGGTAAATGGCGCTCTGAGAGGCGTTATTATACCCTGCCGGAAGGAGAAACAAAAGTGATGGAGAGTTTAATTACGATCCGGTTTTTAGAACAGGGATGTGATGAATTGCAAAAGCTAGCTCAAATGCACGGTTTGCCTGCTACAGTGAATTTGACCTGTGGTGCTGAAGTAACTTGGGAAAGTACTAATTCGATTTCAGGCAGGAAAGAATCAAACGGGAAAACCATATTTGGAGCTTTAGGAAGTGTATTGTATCGCGATCGCGGTTTCGCCACAACTAAGCCAGTTACCGCCCAGTATTACTTCCCCAATCCCAAAACCCTATGTTTGCGAACTGAGTACAATGGCTCTGTATTTGAGGAAGAGTTAAAGCTAGTCGGCAGCAAGTATCGAACACGACAGACAATTATCTCTCGTGCTGGCGAACAGTTGATGATTGGTCAGTATTTGGAAAAAAGGATTTAGATAGCTCCTATAGAATTGTTATGGGGGCAAAGCCATCTCGCGTAAAGACTTGGATTGTTTGTTTTATTTGGTTCCTTGTAGTAGTTGGAATCACAATACTTTATATTTACCCCTCGATTAGTTGCAAGCTATGGACGAACCAACAGGGTTGTGAAATCAATGAGTGGAGGATACGCAATGAACCACCATGACTACTCCCTTCCCATCACAAAACTACCTAATTCATCTCACAACTGTAACTCAAACCCAGGCAAAACCTCTTCACCAGAAAGTATGGCTGGGAGTTGAACCACCTTTGCAGGTTGTCCAAGTTTGTAAATTTCTACCTGCCCATCTTGAGGATTAATCAGCCAGCCTAAGCGCAAACCATTTTCTACATACTCCTGCATCTTATCTTGCAAGGATTTGAGACTGTCAGTTTCAGACCGCAATTCAATCACAAAGTCAGGCATCAGTGGGGGAAATTTTTTGCGTTCTTCTGGAGTCAGTGCTTCCCAACGCTCCAATTTTACCCAAGCAGCATCGGGCGATCGCTGTGCCCCATTGGGCAGTTTAAATATAGTAGAGGAGCTGAAAACTTTTCCTAATCGAGTTTGGCGGTTCCAGTTATTCAAATCAGTAATCAAATCTGCTTCTTGTCCTCCGCTTTCTCCTCCCACTGGTGGCACTATAATCAATTCTCCTTTTGCATTCATTTCTAGGTTCAAATCTCTGTTCGCCATGCAGAGTTGATAAAATTGCTCATCCGTAAGATGCATAATAGGCTCTAGGTTTAGCACAACAGTATTCATATAAGGCAACTTAATTTTGAGTTAGCCAGAAATTAAATTACCCTAATCCTAACCCCTCCTCGCTTACGAGGAGGGGCTGGGGGTGGGGTTTCTAAAAAAACTAAAACAAACCAATTAATAATGATTCCCTGATTTGCGATGATGTACGGCTGTAACACCATCAGGATCTAACACTTTGCCATTATCCACAATCGCATATACCAGCCAGTGATCGCCAGCTTCCATCCGGTGTTGTACAGTGCATTCCAGGTATGCCAGCGCATCTGTGAGGATGGGATTGCCATTTTCAGTTTCTTCAGTGGCAATACCAGCAAAACGGTCTTGTGCCGGGCCAAAGGGTTTGAGGAAGTGCTTCATCAACCCCAAGTGATTGCCTTCTCTAAGGATGTTGAGAACGAATGTGTTACCTGAGTGTGTCAGTGGTTCGACTGCGCGGTCTTTGGCAACGGCAATGGTAAAACCAGGGGGATTAAAGCTTGCCTGCGATACCCAAGAGGCTAACATTGCACTGGAGATATCGCCTCGCTTGGCTGTGAGAACACATAACGATCCAACAATTCGTCCAACGGCTTGTTCAACGTTGGTGGCGGGTTGGCTGGGAGTACGCACTTTTTTAGCTTTCTTCAGTGCTTGGGCGAAGTCGGTTCCTGCTTCTTCGCACATTTGCAGGGTGACATCGTTAGGTTTGAATTTCACCCGAATTGGGTCAAAGCCAAACCGATAGCCAGCGTCTTTGAGTTTGCCTTCAATTAAATCTATGGCTTCGCCACTCCAGCCATAGGAACCAAATACACCCGCGAGTTTGTTTTTAGCAGCGGTGGAAAGAACAATACCCAAAGCAGTTTGCACTGGTGTGGGTGCGTGACCGCCAAGGGTAGGGGAACCGATAATAAAACCTGCTGCTTTCTCTACAGCAGCTTGAATTTCAGCAGGTTCGGCAACTTCGCAGTTAATTGATTCGACGCTAACACCAGCTTTAGTGATGCCGTGGGCGATCGCTTGGGCTAATGTTGCGGTATTTCCGTAAGCAGAAGCATAAATTAATGCAATATAAGTATCTTGGGAGGTTTGCTGCTGACTCCATTCCCGATAAGCTTTGGTGAGTTCAATTAAGCCATAACGCACCAAAGGCCCGTGATTGGGTGCATACATTCTCACCTGCAAATCGGCAAGTTTTTCCAACGCAGTTTCGATTTGACGCGCATGGGGAGCCATCAAACACTCAAAATAATAGCGACGATCTTCTAGAAAAGCTTGCCAACCTTCATCAAACACCTGATCGCCACAGATGTGCGTACCAAATAGTTTATCTGTGTATAAAATTTCTGTTTGCGGATCGTAGGTGCAAAGTTGATCTGGGTAGCGGGGGTTTGGTGTGGGGATAAATTCCAAATGATGGCCTTTGCCTAAATCAAGCGTTTCTTCTCCCCGCTTGACAAGAATGGGCAAATCTGGGTTTTCCAATGCCCCGCGCAAATTGATTGCCCCAGGATTAGAACAAACAAAAGTTATCTGCGGCGCACGTTCCAGCAAAACTTTTAATGTGGCGGCACGGTTGGGATTGACGTGACCGAGAATCACATAATCAATTTGTTTTAAATCAATCCGCTGCTGCAACGCATCTAAATAAATTTGCGTAAACGTTTCTCCGGGAGGGTCAATCAGGGCAATTTTATCACCTTGAATCAAATAGGAATTCGCAGTTGTACCCTTGGCAAGGGCATATTCAATTTCAAATCTGAGACGAGTCCAACTGCGCGATCGCAATATAGTTGTATCCGTCACGATGGGGAGAATTTGAACGTCACGGGGTTTTGTGGATGTCATGGCTTTTTAGGGATCGGGGATTGGGGAATAGATAGTAGATAGTAGATAGTAGTTAGTAGGTAGTAGATAGTAGTTAGTAGATAGTAGATAGTAGATAGTAGTTAGTAGGTAATGGCCAACAATCAACTACTAACCACTAACCACTAACCACTAACTAAATTTAATAATGATTCCCTACCTTACGATGATGCACGGCAGTCAGCGCATCTGGCTTACTCACCCGTCCTGCATAGACTGTGCTGTAAACAATCCAGTGATCGCCTCCATCCATCCTACTGGTAACTTCGCACTCTAAGTATGCCAAGGCGTCGGTAAGGATAGGCGCACCGTTTTCGGCTGGCTGGGTTTTGACTCCTTCAAAGCGGTCAGCACCAGGGGCAAAGCGTTTGAGGAAGTGCTTCATTAAGCCTTGGTAATTAGCTTCTTCAAGGACATTCAGCACAAATTTATCGCCTACTTGCATGAGTGATTCAATAGCCCTGTCTTTTGCCACTGCAATTGACACTCCCAAAGGTTTGAAGCTGGCTTGACTAACCCAAGAGGCAAGCATCGCACTTTTCACATCACCTTTTTTGGCGGTGATGATGTATAGTCCACCACTGATTCTGCCCAGTGCTTTGTCCAAGTCAGCACCAAGAGATTTCATTTGCTTGATGCTTTTATCGCGTGTCACCCATTGTCCTAAGTCTGTTCCCGCTTCTTCCAGCAATTTGTAAGTGTTTTCTGTAGGTGTTTCTCGAATTTGAATTGCTGGGAAAGCTGGTGTTAAACCCAAGTCCCGGAATTTATTCAGCAGCGGATAAATCGGTTCGTCATCGCCACCGTTGGATTCAAATATCCCTACAGTTTGTTTTTCTTTAGCAGCAGCTAAAACAGTACCGAGGGCAGTTTGGGCAGCAGCACTAGAAACTGGCGGTGTCCCCACAACAATTCCCGCACAGCGACCGACGAGTTCTTGGAGTTCTTGTAAATCTGCTGTTTTGAGATCCACCAATTCCACTGCTACGCCAGTTTTGCTGATACCGTTGGCGATCGCTTGGGCGAGGCGATCGCCAAAGCCGTATTCAGAAACGTAAAATACTCCAACGGTAGTTTCTGCTTTGGTTTGGGATTGACTCCAAGTGCGATAGCGTCCGGTGAGTTCTTCAACGTTGTGGTATAACAATGGCCCGTGACCTGTGGCAATCATGCCAATTTTTTCCAGTTCACCCATGCGCTTGAGTGCAGATAGCACCGATCGCGCATTGGGAGCCATCAAGCATTCATAGTAAAACTGAAAATCTGGTGATATCGCGTCTAAATCTTCGTCAAAAGTGGCATCTGAGCAATAGTGCAACCCAAAAGCATCGCAGGTAAATAGGATTTGGTTTTTGTGGTCGTAGGTGAAAATGGTGTCAGGCCAGTGTAAATTTGGTGCAATCACGAATTCTAGTTCATGACCGTTGCCTAAATCTAAGCGATCGCCATTTTTGACAATCCGTCGCTTGAACGGCTGATGCACCATATCTTCCAGAAACTGAATTGCCACTTTAGAACCAACAACGGTGATTTCCGGAGCAAGTTGCAGGACATCTTTAACTAAACCGCTGTGATCTGGCTCTGTGTGGCTGATAATTAAATAGTCAATATCTGCTGGATTGATTTGATTTTTGAGGGTGTCTAAAAATAACTGGCGAAACTTTTCGTGGGAAGTATCTACTAAAGCAGTCTGTTCACCACGGATGAGAAACGAGTTATAGGTAGTACCGTTTTGGAGACCGAATTCGATATCGAAGCGATCGCGATCCCAATCCAGAGAACGAATAGTCGTTGTTTCCGGCGCAATTTCAGTGACCTGGATGGTCAGTCTTTTTTTCGGATTTTCGGCGAGTGCTACCATAACTCCCCTCCATAGCGAATGAGTATTTTTTCCTCTTATTATATTCTCGCACGGAGTTATTGTAAATATTTATTAAAAAATTTATATATAAGTTAAAAAATGTAAAAGTATAAAATCGCACTCAATATATTGAAGTGATGAAGAGATGGAACAATGGGTAGATGAGCGGATTTGGTTAGCTTTGATGATTGGCAATTCCCGGTTGCACTGGGGTTTGTTTGAAAACAAAACACTTTGTCACACCTGGGATACTGAATATTTACCTGAGTCTTTTGTGCAGCATCTAGCTAAATGTCAAACACTAGACGACTTACTAACAACCCTCTCCCCCTCTCCCAGACGCGCCATGGCGCGTCTCTACATCTCTCCCCATCCCCCCCTCCTCCTCGCCTCAGTAGTTCCCAGCCAAACTGCACTGTGGCAAACCTATCCGAATGTTCGCGTAATTACTTTAGACAAAGTACCCTTCCAGGGTGTGTATCCTACATTGGGAATTGATCGTGCCTTAGCTTTATGGGGTGCAGGGACAACTTGGGGCTTTCCGATATTGGTGGTTGATGCGGGAACAGCACTCACTTTTACTGGTGCTGATGCTAACCAACATTTAGTAGGGGGTGCAATTCTGCCAGGATTGAGTTTACAACTAGCGACTCTTGCCCAAAAAACCGGGCAATTACCAGATGTGGAGTTACCACAGCAACTTCCGCAACGCTTTGCTTTGACTACTCCAGAAGCGATGCAAAGTGGGGTGATTTATACCTTATTGGCTGGAATTAAAGATTTTTTAGAGGCATGGTGGCGCTCATTTCCGGAAGGTAAGATTGCAATTACTGGGGGCGATCGCACTTTATTAATTAACTATCTCCAATCTCGATTTCCTGAGATTGCAAACCGTTTGGTTGTGGAACCGAATTTGATATTTTGGGGAATGCAAAAAATAGTAGATAGTAGATAGTAGTTATAGTTAATACTTGTTTCCCACTAACCACTAACTACTAACCACTAACCCCTTTAATAAAATCCCGAATATCTTCGGCAACAATAGCAGCACAAATTTCTGGTAAATTATGTTCACCGTGGGCAATGATTTTTAACTCTGCTTGTGGAATCACTCTTGCGTAAGAATTACTCTTAGCTAATGCATCTAACGAGTCTTTTCCACCTTGCAAAATCAAAACTGGAACTGTCAAAAACATCAATTTGTCTTGCAATAATTCAGCACGAATTTCTGGCAACTGTCGTAGGAATAATAGCTGACTTGCTGTTGGGTATTGCAGCATCAGTTGGCGTTGTTGCCAAGCTTGTTCGATTTTTTTGTCTAAACCTAGGATTTGAGTTAATGGGCGAAGTAATCGCAATATTTTAAATACCCACAGGGGAAGCTTTACCAAACTCTGCATGTTTTTCCAAACTTTGTCTAGTTCCTCAACCTCTACACCCTCTGGTGCTAATAGTACCAAACCATATATTTGTTCTGGATATTTCAGTGCATAGGTAGACGCAATCCAACCCCCAAGGGAATGCCCTACCAAATACACCTTTTCTAATTTCAAAGCATGTATTAACTCAGCTAGAGATTCGACTTGTAAATCAATTGAGTAGTGAATATTTGGATAATCTGATTCACCAAAACCGAAAAAATCTGGCGCAAAACAATGAAAATTCTGTGATAGCGACTCCATCACTGATACCCATTGGCTACTATCGTTCCAAGCACCATGCAGCAAAATAACAGGAATTCCTTCACCAACTTCACGCCAAAATAATAACCCTTGAGAAAGCTTTCTCCGGGAGTTACGAAATAAACTATTCATTTTTAGTTACTAATTCACTTTTAAATCGATAGTAGTTAGTAGATAGTAGTTAGTAGTTAGTGGTTAGTTGTTTACTACTAGCTACTAACTACTAACTACTACCCAATAAAAATTATGCCAGTGTTGTCAGACCTCTTAAGTAGTCTTCTAACTGGCGATTGTGATCGTGAGACATCTGTTCTGGAGGTAGAGAATCAAGTGAGAAAGCCTGGATTTCCATTACTTCCAAATCATCTTGAACTTCCATTCTCCCCTGCACTTCTGCTTCCACCACGATACAAATCGAATGAATTCTCGGATCGCGATCTGGTGCAGAGTAAACTCCCACTAGACGTCGAATCCTGACTAAATCAAGTCCGGTTTCTTCCATCAATTCTCGGCGAACTGCGTTAGGTACATCCTCTCCCCAGTCCACCATACCTCCAGGTAATGCCCAGCGACCATTATCTCGTCGCCGGATCAGTACAATCCTACCATCAGGCAAAATTGGGATGATACTTGTGCCAGGGATCGGATGACGGAAAATAATCCCCAGTACGGTTTGTCCAAAACGCCATATACTACGTGTGGACTGGATAGCCACAGTAAAAAAAGCCAGAACGTTCAACCCTCAAATCTTTGTAAATACTTACGTTATACTTTATCAGTTGCTCACTATTCACGTTTGCTCAACAACTAGAATATTGAGTAGCTTTTTATACAAAAATACTTTATGATTTTGATTCTGATTCCAATAATTAGCGAATATTACGTAAATTTTACCATTTTTTGGAAAAAATCAAAAATTATGTGCGTATACATACATAATATTAGCAGGAGCAACTACATAACTGAGTAGAAGCTAAGATAGTGAGTTTTTTCTTCTTAAATACGGTTTGATAAAACCTTAAATGTAGTCTTTTTTTTCTACTGCGAGACCGAAGAAAATTTTTAGATCAAAAATTTGTGATTTTAATATTGTATATTTCCTCTCAAGATACTTACAGTCTCGGTTTTGTCAGAAAATATAAAGAATACTCATGACTATATTTTTGAAGTAGTGTAATTTGAATCGCTGCTTGGTATTTGATTGTTTCTCCTAGTTGTGATTCATTAGCTCATCCTCAAATTGCCGTTGACACAATAAAGTAGAATGAGTTAAGCTAGATTGCTGTTTAATAATCTGGCGCAGTAATTCCCTAGTGGAAAATGAAACTACGGAATAAAAGCGTCACATATCCTACAATTAGGAAATATCTAAACCGCTAGTAAAGTGAGAAGAATAAACGCTATCAGCGAGCTTCTCAGAGCATACGGGAGTGTTCAAGCTGAAGTAAGCTAGAACTAATATATCAAGACTATTGTTAGCTGACACTGCCCAAATTGCGCTTAATTCCAGCTTTTTGTTGTTTATTTATGAGGTGAACATGGCTAAGCGCCGTAATCCAAAAAAAGAAAAGGCGCTACGGAACCAGGCATATGCCCGAAAGTTTCGTAAACGGACTACAACAGGGCGGATGCAAAGAAGGTTCCAACAAAGATCGCCCAAGAGTGAAGAGGATGAGGGAGCAGCAGCAATTGACGCTGAATAATTTGCCTACTCAATTATTTACTCTTTTATACTGTTAATGGTTAGTAGTTAGTGGTTAGTAGTTAGTAGTTGGTTGTTTACTACTATCTACTAACCACTAACTAATAGCTATTTGTTAATTTGAACGCGGGCAGCCAGCAGTGCTGATTTTACCTGCTCAAAGCCTGTACCACCATAACTGTTGCGGGCTGCAACTACTTGCCGAGGTGATATTGCCTCGTAAATATCTGCTGCAAATGCTGGATGGATTTGTTTCCACTCCTCCAAGGTCAAATCTTTGAGAAGTTTACCAGCAGCAATACTGGTTTTTACTACCTTACCCACGAGATTGTAAGCTTCTCGGAAGGGTATACCTCGTGCAGCTAAATAATCTGCTACATCTGTAGCATTGGAAAAGTCTTCTCCCACTGCTTCTGCCAAGCGTTGGGTACGAAATTCCAAGCCTTCACGCAGCAAAATTGTCATTGCTTCTAGACATGCTTTGATAGTATTAACGCTGTCAAATAGTCCTTCTTTATCTTCTTGCAGATCTTTGTTGTATGCCAAAGGCAACCCCTTCATGATTACCAACAAAGCCTGGAGATGACCAAATACGCGCCCTGTTTTACCTCGCACTAATTCTGGCACATCGGGGTTTTTCTTTTGAGGCATAATGCTGGAACCAGTGGCACAGCTATCTTTGAGGATGACAAAACCAAATTCTTCAGACGCCCAGAGTATGATTTCTTCTGAAAAACGGCTGAGATGAACCATAATTAGGCTGGCAGCACATAAAAATTCGATCGCAAAATCGCGATCGCTCACCCCATCCAAGCTATTCGCATAAACACTATCAAAATGCAACAACTCAGCTGAGTAATGGCGGTCTATAGGGAAAGTAGTTCCTGCTAAAGCACCGCAACCCAAGGGAGAAATATTCACTCGGCGATAAACATCTCCCAAACGTTCCCAATCCCGTTGTGCCATCTGAAAGTATGCTAGCAAGTGGTGAGCTAAACTCAGTGGTTGGGCGCGTTGCAGGTGAGTATAGCCTGGAATGAGAGTTTCAATGTTCTTTTCGGCAATATCTAAAAGCACTTGTTGAAACTCTCGCAATTGCTCACGAATTTGTTGGATTTGGTCGCGCAGATAAAGTCTCGTGTCCGTACCTACCTGGTCATTACGAGAACGACCAGTATGTAGTTTTTTACCTACATCTCCAATAATTTCCACAAGGCGACGCTCAACGGCAAAATGCACATCTTCTGCTTCAATACCTGGGTTAAACTTGCTTTGCCGATATTCTTGACGAATTTGTTCTAGACCTGCAACTAATTGCTCTCCTTCTTCTGCGGAAATGATGCCGCATTTGGCCAGCATCTGGGCATGAGCAACAGAACCAGTCAGGTCATATTCTATTAATTCAATGTCAAAATTAATACTTGCATTAAAACGAGCGATCGCAGGGTGTAGCGCTGATTCAAACCGCTGACTCCAAGTTTGCTGTTCAGTCATAGATAGGGCAATGATGAATTCTAAATTATGAATGATGAATGATAAAATTTTTCATAATTCATCATTCATCATTCATCATTCTTTAGCCATAACTTGTTAGATTCCGAATCATATAACCAATTCCTAATCCAATCAATAGTGCCCAAGCTTGACCTGACTGCACAAAATGAGTAAAAGCTTTTTGCATTTGACCGATTAAGTTTGGATCTGTAATATTTTGAGCCAATAGCGTCCAATACCCTGGTAAATGCCAAATTATATGAGATGCCGAATCACTAAAAATATTCATATTTTTTAATAAATTACAATCATTAAGGCAGCAGGGGTAAAGGGGAATGGTTAAAGGAAAAACCTTCCTTTCACCCTTACCCTTTCCCCTTTTCCCTTCTTCTACGTTGATATACAAACTGTCAGCAAAAAACTCAAGGCAAATGCAGCCAATGTCACCCAAAATTTCATTTTGACCAATATATTAGGTTTACATCACCGTCATAACTTAAGAATCAGACGATGCCAACCGCAATTTCTCGGCTGTTCGCAAAATTTGCCCTGCTAACACTGCTGCGCCGAAGCCATTATCGATATTTACCACACCAACACCCGCCGCACAAGAATTAAGCATTGTCAAGAGGGGTGCTAGCCCTCCAAAACTTGCACCATAACCGATGCTAGTAGGAACGGCAATCACCGGACAATCTGCTAAGCCAGCAACTACGCTAGGTAAAGCGCCTTCCATACCTGCTACGACAATCAACACTGATGCTGAAGTAATGACATGGCGATTATTCAGCAAACGGTGAATCCCAGCAACGCCTACATCCCAAAGACGCTGGACACGAAAACCAGAAAGTTCCGCTGTGACAGCAGCTTCCTCAGCTACGGGTAAGTCAGCAGTACCAGCAGAAAGAATCCCAATGATACCGGAATAGCGTGGTTCGATGGTGGGAGGAGTAATGGCACAAATTCGCGCCGACTCGTAGTATTGCAAACCTCTGACCTTTGGTTGCAGTGCAGCATAAACTGCTGGTTCGATGCGAGTTGCCATCACCACTGGGTTGCGGAGGCGCATCACCTCCATAATTTGAGCAATCTGAGTGGGAGTTTTGCCAGGTCCCCAAATCACTTCCGGGAAGCCAGTTCTTAAGGCGCGATGATTATCAATTTTGGCAAACTCACCTACAGGTTCATATGCTAAATGTTTGAGTTCGTCTAGTGCCAGATCTGGGGACACGTTACCATTGGCAACGCTTTCCAAGAGCGATCGCAAAGTTTTGTCATTGGTCATTGGTCATTTGTCAACTGTTGGTTGTTGTTTGTTGATTGTTGGTTGTTATTGACTACTAATTACTAACCACCAACTACCAACTACCAACTAATAACTAATCTGTTACTTTGATTTCGTGAATATTCCAGAATGCGCCACCAAGAGCAGAGAATTGAATGCCTTCAAAACGATTTCGCACTGCTGCCATTGAGTATGGATTAACTAGATAAATAAAGGGTAAATATTCCTGCGTAATTCGTTGAGTTTTGGCATAAATTGCTTTCACTTTTGCTTCATCAAACTCTTGCGTGGCTTTAATATAAAGTTTGCCAATTTCAGCTTCCCAAGGTGCTACTTCCCAACCTTGAATCGGCTTTTGTCCTGGTTGGGGTTTTTGATTAAACATATGCAATCCCCCTTCAGGAAACCAGACATTAGCACCATCATTTGGTTCTAAGCCACCAGTTAAACCCAACAACGCAGCTTCCCAGTCTAAGCTGTTAGAGAGCTTATCTGTATAAGTATTCCAAGCAATGGGAGTAAAATCCACTGTAATTCCAATTTTGGCAAGATCTCGCTTAATTTGCGAACCCATTGCTTCACGGATTTTATTTCCAGCATTGGTAAGCAAACTGAAGCGGACGCGATTACCTTCAGAGTCGAGTAACTGACCTCTATTGTCGTATTTAAATCCTGCTTTTAGTAGCAGTTGCTTTGCTTTTTCTGGATTGTAATTGTAGGTTTTTAATCCTTCTTTAACCGAAAGGTAATAGGGACTCTGTACTGTAATTGGTGAATCTTGTGGTTGACCTAAGCCGCGAAAAGTATTGTTAATCATTGTTTGGCGGTCAATGGCATAGGCTACAGCCTGCCTAAATTCAACTGTATTAAACCAACGTGACTTGATTGGATTAACTAGCGGTTTTCCATCTCTTTTACCTTTATTTAGATTAAAGCAAACAAAGTTTGTACCTGTTCCCGGTTCATTGCCGTAGATGTTGAAATTACCTTGTTTTTCTTGCCGCTTCAGTAAAGAAAAGTAGTCTGGTGACACACTAATAGAATCTAACCCTCCAGAACGAAATTGCAGCAAGGCAGTGTCTGTAGACTCCACTATTTGCCAAACTATACGTTCAATGTAAGGTTGATGATTACCTTGCTTATCTTTGCGCCAGTAGTAAGGATTGCGCCGGAACACCACGCGTTGACTAGTATCGTAACGCTCTAACTTGTAAGGGCCATTAACAATTATTTGCTCTGGAGGAGTATCGACGCCCCATTTTTGCAGGAATATCGGCTTTCCTTCTCCATCTTTCTTTTGAACGTATTCGCGTAGCGCATGGGCTGGCAAAATTGGAGTACCTGTATTCAGTAAGAAAGGTCTAAACGGTTCTGGTAGGGTAAATTCTACTCGGCGTTCATCCAGTTTCTTGACAATAGGTAATTTACGACTTTCGCCAATTCTAAAAGCGTCTTTAACATCTGTAGGAATGGCTTCGTTAAAGTAAATATCATTGTAAGTAAATACTACATCGTCCGCTGTGAGAGGCTTCCCATCAGACCATTTCAAACCTGGGCGTAAGGTAAAAGTAAACCGTAATTTATCATCAGATATTTGCCAGGATTCTGCTAAGGCTGGCTCTACCTCAGCAGTTATGGGATTTTGGTTGATTAAGCCTTCATAAGTTAAACCAAAAATATTCGGTGATTCTTGACTAAGAGGATAGTTAAAGGTTTTAGGATCGCTCAAAATGCTCAATACCATTTGCGGTACTTGAGCAGCTTGTGTTTGAAAATTAGCTGGGTTGCAAGCGATAACTGTGAGTGAAGCTATCAAAGCCAGAATTGCTGGCAAACGAAAATGTTTAATTCTGGGAAGGATACTAGCAAAATTCATCATTTCAACATTTATAGTAGTGAACTTAATTTTACTGAGCTTGTAACCAACCGAGAAGGTTTTGAGTTTTATTAAAATACTGAATCCCAGCATCTTGTAAAATTTCTATAACTTCCCGCTTGCCAAACTCCTTAGAATTGCTACTTAAAAAGACTTTAGTTTCATCAATATTTAAGCGTGCATGATGAATTATGCACTCTAAAATTAATTGGTCTATAATGTGTTTTTCCAATATTGTCCTATTTAAACTCCCTTGAAGTATGTCAGGATTTAATGTAATCATTTCTGCCTTGCTAGCAAGCAGGTTAAAAGCCAAATAAAAATTTCGTTCAATCTCATTTATTCTCTCCAAAAAGCTAATCCTAGATTGGTCTAGCAATGACCCCAGCAACTGTGAAGGTTGTGATTTTTTGGCTCTTTGTGCTTCGTTAATTTGGATGTCTAACCTGCGAAGAAAATCTTGGTTGTACTTTTCCCCTTGTTCTAAGGTAGTTAAAGCTTCTACATAACAAAAGCTAGGCACTGCTAGGCGAACTGAGTTGGGAGTATTTCTTAGTAAATTTTCCGCTTGAGAATCTTGCCCTTTAGCAATGCCCATCAAAAAATTAGTTTCAACGTAAAGTATCACCAATGCTACCAAGACTGAGTAGTTCCCTCTTGTAATAACTCCAATAAACCTATTTTTGCCATATCTTTTGATGCTGGAGGTATCTCCGACTTCCAATGATAAGCCAAGTCACGCAGCCAAGCTTCTGTAAGTCCTGTCAGGTAAAGACTAAATATTTGTTTGCTATTGAATTTTGGTTCGTAATAACTTAGTGTTTCAGCAGTATTAAGACATAAAAGAGGTTCGGACAAATTTTTCCCATCCCATTTAAAAATTAAAATATTTTCTCCATCAACAAGCATGGCAAAAGGAATTAAGGATTTTGATGCTTTTAAATAATCAATCAGTCGTAATATAGCGTATTCTTTAGTTTTTTTATCTTTAAAACTGAATGGAAAACCTTTAACTTCAGCTATGAGAACAACTTGTCCGTCTTTGTCTAAGGCAACGACATCAGGACGTTCTACATCTTCTAAATTTATGGCTTGCATGGCTCTAATTTTTCACCCAGTTAAGGTTTTTTACCCATTTATTTCTATCCTACTCATACTCTTGCACCTGCCCAATATCCGCCGGAATTAAAATTCGGAAATAGCTCAAGTAAGCTTTAGCTAACTCAGACAAGGGTTATAACTTGTTTTAAAGGGTTTGTCCCAGACGTGCCATGGCACGTCTCTACACAGTCCAAAACTTTAGTTTAGGGCGTGCTACTCAGAAGCTACTAGCAAAACAACTGCGTAGGCGCAAATACCTTCTTCTCGTCCCACAGGGCCTAATTTTTCGTTGGTAGTAGCTTTAATGCCTACTTGATTGGGTTGTAGTTGTAAAACACCCGAGATTTTTTCCCGCATTTTTTCAATATGGGGTTTCAGTTTTGGACGTTCTGCTACTACCACCGAGTCTATATTCCCAATTTGCCAACCTTGTTCTCGAATTAGTTGGTGTACTTTACTCAATAAGACCAAACTATCTGCCCCTGCCCATTGAGGATCGCTGGGGGGAAAGTAATGTCCAATATCCCCCAAAGATAGCGCCCCAAGCATGGCATCCATAATCGCGTGGGTGAGGACATCAGCGTCACTATGCCCCAACAAACCCAGAGAATGAGGAATGTTCACACCACCTAAAATTAAAGGGCGATCGCTCACTAGTCGATGGATATCGTAGCCGTTACCAATGCGAATGTTCATTTTTTTAGTCAATTGTCATTAGTCATTAGTCATTGGTCAAGGGTCAAAAGTCAAGAGTCAACAGTTAGTAGTTAGTAGTTAGTGGTTGGTTGGTGGTTGTTGGTTGTTGGTTGTTGGTTGGTGGTGATTGCTTTATTCCTCACTTTCCCCACTTCCTCACTCCCCCACTCTACCCCTCTCCCCCTCGCCCCTGCTTCCCCTCTTCCCAAGCTTTCAGCAAATCCGGACGGCGCTGGCGGGTTCTTTTGATTTGTTGTTCCAACCGCCATTTAGCAATTTCGGCATGATTGCCAGATAATAGTACATCTGGAACTTTCCAACCGCGAAAATTTGCCGGACGGGTGTATTGGGGATAGTCCAACAACCCCTCCTCAAAACTTTCTAATGTGAGGGACTCGACTTTGCTTACAGTTCCTGGCAAGAGGCGTACCACACCATTAATTAAAGCCATTGCTGGAATTTCTCCGCCGGTCAGAATAAAATCACCTAAAGATACCTCACGAGTAACTAAATGCAGTACCCGCTCATCTACCCCTTCATAGTGACCGCAAATCACTACTAATTGGTCGTAATTCTCCGCCAGTTCTCGCAACAAAGGTTGATTCATCGTTTGCCCCTGCGGACTCATCAAAATTACCTCTCTTCTGGGCAAAACTGGTAGCGACTCAACAGCGGCAAAGATGGGTTCTGGCTTCATCAGCATTCCCACACCGCCACCATAGGGTTCATCATCGACTTTCCGGTGCTTATCGGTGGTAAAGTCTCTTGGGTTGACCAGATTAACTTGGGCAATCTGTTTTGCTAAGGCTTTACCAAGCAGCCCTGAATTAAGAACAGAGGTAAAACAATCAGGAAACAGCGTAACTATATCAAAGCGCACAGTATTTCGTATTGGAGGACACTAATCTTAAATTTGGAATGTTTAGCTTTAAACAAGCTAACGTTGTGCAATACACATGTGAGCTTGTTAAAGCGTATCCAAGAGTACTAGAAACATTAGATTCTATAGATCAACAAAAGTTTTTCTAATTACTTAATTTATGTTTAAATATTGTCACATCTAAATTTAAATTAATATTCTGACTAGGTTAACAACTTCCAGGATGCATCGAACCAGCCTCAGAAAAAAACTGTGCCAATACCTGCTTCCCTCTCCTAACAACAAAGGAGACAACAGACACAATGCTGGAAATACCAGACGGGTCTTGCGAGTATCCTCCCCCGAACCCCAAGCAATATCTCGCCAATTAAAAAAAATGGGACAGGTGAAAAACAAGGCTTTGGCTAACAGGAACGGCGACGGACACTCCGCAAGCAACAGGCGCATTGTGCTTCAAGCACTGTCCTTTAAAACAGGCAAAGCGCGAAAATAATTAGGCTGCTGACCTTGTAATTTTCACCTGAAGTTGTTGACAGGAGAAACACTATGCCGGAATTACAAGCTAAATCGCTGGAAATGAGGACACCCCAAGCAACTAAAACCGCCGTTCTGGTTATCGGAGGCGCAGAAGATAAGGTTCATGGCCGCGAAATTTTGCGGACTTTTTTTGCTCGTGCTGGTGCTAACGACGCCCATATTGCCATTATTCCCTCTGCCTCTCGCGAACCCTCAATCATTGGCGGTCGGTATATTCGGATTTTTGAGGATATGGGTGCTAAGAAGGTTGAGCTTTTGGATATTCGAGAACGGGAGCAGTGTGAATATCGCGATTACCAAGAGTCCCTGGAAGCTTGTACCGGGGTTTTTTTAACAGGAGGCGACCAATTACGACTGTGTGGCGTCCTATCAGACACACCAGCAATGGATATTATCCGACGGCGAGTCAGGATGGGGGAAATGACTTTAGCAGGCACTAGTGCAGGAGCCGCGGTGATGGGGCATCATATGATCGCAGGCGGCGGTAGTGGCGAGTCACCCAACCGTTCCCTAGTGGATATGGCAACTGGTTTGGGATTTATACCCGAGGTGATTGTCGACCAACATTTTAACAATCGTAATCGTATGGGACGCTTGATGAGCGCGATCGCTTCTCATCCCGACCGACTTGGGATTGGCATTGACGAAGATACCTGCGCCTTGTTTGAACGCGATGGTTGGTTGCAAGTTTTGGGTAAAGGTTCTGTTACAATAGTTGACCCGACTGAAGTTACACACACCAATGAACCTCATGTGGGAGCAACAGAACCTTTAAATCTTCACAACTTACGCCTGCACATCCTTAGTCATGGCGATCGCTTCCACCTTTACCAGCGCACTGTTCTACCTGTTGTCTACCGAGTCTCCAGCTGACGGAGTTGAGTATCTGGAGTTACACTGAGTTGACCGCCGGATTCTACTTTGCAGCAAAAAAAGTGAGAATAATACGATGTAAGAACAAAAAACTGTTTATCATGAACAGTTTAGCGGTCAATTTCAGTAAGAAACTAGAATTTTGGTTCCGAATCTCCATCTACCTATTCCCATGAGAATCCTCAAAATCCAGACATTACGCGGCCCCAACTACTGGAGCATTCGACGCCACAAGCTAATCGTCATGCGCCTCGATTTAGAAAATCTCGCCGAGACGCCCTCGAATGAAATCCCTGGCTTTTATGAAGGATTAGTTGAGGCTCTGCCGAGTCTGGAGGGTCACTACTGCTCGCCGGGCTGTCGTGGTGGTTTTTTGATGCGAGTGCGTGAAGGCACGATGATGGGTCATATCGTGGAACACGTAGCCTTAGAACTGCAAGAATTGGTTGGTATGCACGTCGGCTTCGGTCGCACCCGTGAAACATCTACGCCAGGTATTTACCAAGTAGTCTTCGAGTATCTGAATGAGGAAGCAGGACGCTACGCTGGCAGAGCAGCAGTGCGACTGTGCCAAAGTATTGTCGATCGCGGTCGTTACCCGAAGGCTGAATTAGAGCAAGACTTGCAAGACCTGAAAGACTTATGGCGTGATGCAGGCTTAGGCCCTTCCACAGAGTCAATTATCAAAGAAGCTGAAAAAAGAGGTATCCCCTGGATGCAACTGGGGGCACGCTTCTTGATTCAATTGGGCTATGGCGTTAACCAAAAGCGCATCCAGGCAACGATGACGGATAACACCGGCATCTTGGGAGTAGAACTAGCTTGCGACAAAGAAGCCACTAAGCGCATCCTCGCAAATGCAGGAGTACCAGTACCCAAAGGTACAACGATCAACTTCTTGGACGATTTAGAAGAAGCAATTGAGTACGTTGGTGGCTATCCGATCGTGATCAAGCCTTTAGATGGCAATCACGGACGCGGTATCACCATCGATATCCAAAACTGGGAAGAGGCTGAGGCAGCCTACGATGCAGCTAGACAGGTTTCTCGATCAATAATTGTTGAGCGGTATTACAGAGGACGCGACCATCGGGTATTAGTCGTAGATGGCAAAGTAGTAGCGGTTGCAGAACGGGTACCTGCTCATGTGGTTGGTGATGGCAGATCTACGATCGCCGAATTGATTGAGGAAACCAATAAAGATCCAAATCGTGGTGATGGGCATGATAAAGTCCTCACCAAAATTGAACTTGACCGCACCAGCTACCACCTACTAGAAAGGCAAGGTTACACCCTTGATAGTGTGTTAGATAGAGGAGAAATTTGTTATCTGCGGGCGACGGCAAACTTGAGTACAGGTGGCATTGCCGTAGATCGTACAGACGAAATTCACCCCGAAAACGTTTGGCTGGCACAAAGGGTAGTCAAAATAGTCGGTTTGGATATTGCGGGAATTGATATCGTCACATCGGATATTAGTCGCCCGTTACGAGAAGTTGATGGTGTGATTGTAGAAGTGAACGCTGCTCCTGGATTCCGGATGCACGTTGCCCCCAGTCAAGGCACCCCTCGTAACGTTGCTGGAGCAGTGATTGATATGCTGTTCCCCAACGAACAAGCTAGCCGCATTCCCATCCTGAGTGTGACAGGCACCAACGGCAAAACTACTACTACTCGATTGTTGGCTCATATTTGCAAGCAAACGGGTAAAGTAGTAGGTTATACAACTACAGATGGGACTTATATCGGAGATTACTTAGTAGAAGCAGGAGACAATACAGGTCCCCAAAGTGCCCAGTTAATTTTGCAAGACCCGACGGTAGAAGTGGCAGTGCTGGAAACGGCTCGGGGTGGTATTCTTCGTTCTGGGCTAGCCTTTGAAGCTGCGAATGTAGGCGTAGTATTAAATATTGCTGCCGACCACTTGGGAATTGGTGACATTGATACGCTTGAACAACTGGCACATCTCAAGAGTGTGGTTGCCGAAGCCGTTTATCCTGATGGCTATGCAGTACTTAACGCCGACGATCCGCGCGTCGCAGCGATCGCCGAAAGGACAAAAGCCAATATAGCCTATTTCACCATGAACCCAGATTCGGAATTGGTGCGAAGCCACATTCAAAAGGGAGGAGTAGCAGCAGTATACGAAAATGGCTTTCTGTCAATCCTCAAAGGCGATTGGACGCACCGGATCGAACGGGCAGAAAATATTCCCCTGACGATGGGTGGACGGGCACCATTTATGATTGCCAACGCTTTGGCTGCTTCCTTGGCGGCGTTTGTGCAAAACGTCACGATCGAGCAAATTTGTGCTGGCTTAAATACATTCCGCGCCTCCGTCAGTCAAACACCAGGACGGATGAACTTGTTTAACTTGGGGAACTTCCACGCTTTGGTCGATTATGCCCACAACCCCCATAGTTACGAAGCCTTAGGTTCATTTGTCCGTAATTGGACAAATGGTGAACGTATTGGGGTAGTTGGCGGCCCTGGCGATCGCCGTAACCAAGACTTTATCAGTTTGGGCAAACTAGCAGCAGAGATTTTTGATTACGTCATCATCAAAGAAGATGACGATACCCGAGGACGCGCCCGCGGTTCAGCAGCCGATCTAATTATTCAAGGCATCAAGGAAGTAAATCCTAATTACAAATATGAATCGATTCTGGATGAAACAGAAGCGATTAACAAAGCCTTGGATATAGCTCCAGATAACAGTCTAGTGGTCATTTTGCCAGAAAGCATCACCCGTGCCATCAAGTTAATTAAGGCGCGCGGCGTTATTAGAGAAGAAGCACCCCAGCAAAATACCACTACTACAGCTGTAGACTCCCAAATAGGGATTACTTCATCTGTAGTAAATTCACTTCTTTAGTCATTTGTCATTGGTCATTTGTAAGAACAAAGGACAAATGACCAATGACTATTTTTGTTCTTCTTCTTGTGGACTGGTATCGTCACTATCACTTTTATTTAATTCTTCTTTAAAACCCCGCAAGGTTTTGCCCAGTGCGCTTCCTAATTCGGGAATTTTTTTTGGGCCGAAAATCAAAAGCGCAACAATCGCAATTACACCCACTTCTGTCCATCCCAGTCCAAACATAAGTGTCTCCTGTAAAAAACCCTATGTAAATATAGTAGGGTGGCAATGCCCACCTACCCCTGTCAAGGTGTAAGTCTTGGAAATGGATTTTTCTTGGTGTCTTTGTGGTGAAAAATAATTTTTGAAACACCAAGACACTAAGCTTGCCCTCGAGCGCAGCGAAGGGACACAAAGAGGAAAATGGTCTTCTCTGCTAACATTTGGGTTTGTTTTCTATCCACCTTGACAGGGCTAGCAATACTCACTCTACATTATTTAGCCGGAAATTTATTTCACGGCTACTCTCGCTGAATTGGCAAACCTAGCCAATTACTTAATTCATTAGCTAGCCATTCAATTTCTAATTCGGATTCCACAAAGCCACCTTTACCACCTAGTTGATACTTCTGCACTCCTACCCAAATTATTAGTTGGGGCGAAATTTCGACTCTGTTACCCTCTAAATCTGTGGTAAAGGTTCTGGGTACGTAAACTAGCTTAGTGATTTCCTGTGTTGGTGCTGGTGGAACACGATTAAATTTCAATCCCAACATTTCCCAAGTTAAGGTTATTTGCTGGCGATCTAAGCGCAATCGGATGCGTTTGAGTAAAGGAGAAAGAACAGAATACACCATTTGCAAGCCAGCACCCCAAAAAGGCAGAGAGAATAAAGCAAAGGGGATATTAGCAGGAAAAGGCGCTGCGAGAGCATTAATTGTCCAAAACAGGATAAAGGAATTCCAGGCGATCGCAAACAAAACCATGAACACCGTCGACCCCTGAAAACCAACTGGTGGGACGAGAATTTCTAAAGCATCCGTATCTTTTGTCAGTTGGATTTTACTACCAGCTGGTTTAGTCACTGCTAAACCAGTAATATTGTCGCCTGTCTGTAGTTTTTCTAGAGCTTGTAATGCTTGTGCAGCCGAGGTTAAACGCCTTTCTAAACTGGGTTCGGTCATCCACCTCAACCAGTTAGTGAAAGCGGGACTAAGATTTGTTGCTTGTTCAAATTGAATGCGAAAGTCTTTTTGGGGTAAATCCGCCGGATGGACTCCTGTCACTAAGTAAATTAAAGTTGCACCTAAACTGTACAAGTCAGAAGCAGGAACGGTGCGACTGCCAAATTGTTCTGGTGGCATATATCCATAGGTTCCCACTACTGTCATTGTCCCGCCTTCGGTAGCCGCCACGGTCTGCACCGAGCCAAAATCTACTAGGTAAACCTGACCAACACTATTACCAGAGCGATCGCTTAACAAAATATTACTAGGCTTAATATCTCGGTGGATAACAGGAGGATTCTGACCGTGCAGGTAGATGAGAATTTCTAATACAGCTTTGGCTATCTCTTTGACTTCTGTTTCTGTAAAACTACGTCCAGCCTTTAAATGTTGTTCCAAAGTTTGGGCTGAAATATAAGTTTGTACCAGAGCAAATCCTTTCAGATTCGGCGTATTTACCTCAAAATAGTCTAAGTAGCGCGGGACCGAGGGATGGGACAAAGATTTTAAAGTTTCGGCTTCCCGTTCAAATAACTTCAGGTGATCCCATTCAAAATTGCTGTCAAAAGTCAGTAACTTGACTACTACCAATTCACCAGTTATCAAATCGCGAGCCAACAACGTCCGTCGCCCAGCCTTTTTACCCAACTGGTGCTGTACTTCGTAGCGTTCGCCTAAAATTTGACTAATCATGATACTTGGTTATGGCGCTACGTTAAAGCCGATATCTTTATTTACTATAACTATATGTAATGGTATGCCTTCTCAACTTTGGCCTTACACTAGTCCTGGTATTCCCGATGATTTATTCGAGCACTTGCCGGGAATTCCTCTGAGTCAACGAGAAATTCGACTGCTTTTGATTGCCCAATTGCGCCTTTTACCTGATACAGTTTTGTGGGACATTGGCGCAGGTACAGGTACTATTCCTGTAGAGGTTGGGCTGTTGTGTCCCCAAGGGCGGATCGTTGCTGTGGAACGGGATGAAGAAGTCGCCAATCTGATCCGCCGTAACTGCGATCGCTTTGAAGTCAAAAATGTTGAAGTCATAGAAGGTAGCGCCCCCGAATGTCTGCACGACCTTAAAGATACACCCCACCGGGTCTGCATTGAAGGTGGACGTCCCATCCAGGAAATTTTGCAGGCAGTCTGGCATTATTTGCCACCATCAGGTAGAGTAGTCGCCACAGCTGCTAATCTAGAAAATCTGTATGCTATTTCTCAAAGCTTTGCCCAGTTGCAAGCGAGGAATATTGAAGTCGTGCAGTCTGCTGTCAACCGCCTGGAGACACGTGGTTATTCTCAAACTTTTGCTGCTGTAGACCCGATTTTTATCCTCAGCGGTGAGAAGTTAGACTGAAGCCAAATACCAGTGGCTAGGGACAAATCAATTAAAAATTAAAAATTAAAAATTTTTAATTTTTAATTTCCTAGCCCTCCTTCGGGTTCGCCACTTTCCCCTATAGGCAAAAGCCAAGACGGGAAGTGGTCTCACCAATCCCTAGTCCCCAGTCCCTAATTATGCCTTGGTCTCGAATTTTAAGTGGAATTATTGCGATCGCTGTTGCTCTTTCAGCTACTGTTTTGGGTGGATGGTACTTTACCATCGTGTTTGCCGCGATCATTTTTTTGGGTCAGAAAGAATACTTTAACCTGGTCAGAGCCAAAGGCATAGCTCCCGCTGCTAAAACAACTATGGTTGTCAGTCAAATTCTCCTAGTGATTTGTACGTTGGATGGCAATTTAGCTGATGCTGTCATGCCAGTAGCGGGTACATTTATTTGTTTTTACTTACTGTTTCAACCCAAAATGGCCACAATTGCGGACATTTCCGCTTCAATCTTGGGGTTATTCTACACTGGTTATTTGCCGAGTTACTGGGTAAGGTTGCGAGCTTTCAATACTACCGCCAGCAACATTCCTTTGGGAGGCTACTGGCCTCCCAATTGGACAGATTTTCTCGCCAATAGACATTCAGCTTCTTTACCAGACGGTTTGACAGCAACGCTACTGACTTTCTTCTGTATATGGGCAGCAGATATTGGTGCTTATTTTTTTGGTAAATTTTTTGGCAAAACCCCTTTGTCTGACATCAGTCCCAAAAAAACTGTTGAAGGCGCTGTCTTCGGTGTTGCCGCTAGTATTATTGTCGCTTTTGCGATCGCCTACTATTTCAACTGGCCCGAATATGTGATTACTGGTCTGACATTAGGTTTGCTGATTGGTGTTGCTGGTCTTCTAGGCGATCTGACTGAGTCGATGCTCAAACGGGATGCTGGAGTAAAAGATTCAGGACAATTAATTCCCGGTCATGGTGGCATTTTAGATCGTACTGATAGTTATATTTTTACCGCACCATTGGTTTACTATTTTGTCTCTCTCCTATTGCCATTGCTAGTTTAGTCATTAGTCATTAGTCATTAGTCAAGAGTCAAGAGTCAAAAGTTAGTGGTTAGTGGTTAGTGGTTAGTGGTTAGTAGTAGTTATTTCTCCCCATCATCTCCCCCTCCCCCACTCTCCCCATCTCCCACTCTCCCACTCTCCCATGTGGTAAGAGTAATGATAGCCATTTCACATCACAAAAGAATATTACACTTGTGTAACCAAACTTAGGAAATATACTCTAGTAACGAAAAAATGGTATCTTTCTCAATTGAAGGAAAAATTCAGTTGCAACTATAGAGAAGTATGTCAATTTCTAAGCTGAATTTTACTCCTATCGCTATTGAGTAGATTGCGCGCCAGCAAAATTGGCTGCTCAATTGCTAGATACTGATAGGTTATGTCTTCAGCCGAGGGATTATGTACTTAGCCAAATGTTACTCCGTTTTAAGGACAACACTGATACTTTTAGTCGCCAATTGAAGTGAAGTTTGCTAGCAAAACCAATTCATAATCGTACAAACAGGGTTTTTTGCAAAATTGGCAACAACAGCCTAGTGGGAAAGGAGAAAGTGATGCCAGATGAGAAATCCCTAGCCATTGATGTGACTAAAGTGGATGCTCGTAAGCACATTCTCGCCAAACCACCCATATTATCAAGTCACGAGTCAGGCTGGGAAAACCTTGGTTTGGAGTATCACATCCAACCCCCATATGAAAGCCAAGAACATTATGCCACGCATTATACACTTGTGATTAGGCTGAAATGTCAGTTAGGGTTTGAGCGATGGCTAGGTGAATGCCACAAAAGTGAAGACACTATGTTAGGCGACGTAGCGGTAATTCCTCCCTACGTAACTCACAAGGCAGCTACTTCTGAGGAATCTGAATTTATTGCTTTGACGTTAGATTCTAAGCTAGTAGCAAATATAGCCTATGAATCAGTTAATCCAAATGTAGTTGAAATAATACCACACTTTTCCAAACCAGATCCGCTGATTTATCAAATTGGGCTTGCCCTCAAAGCAGCACTGGAATCAAATAGTTTGGGCAGTCGCCTTTATGCTGATTCTATGGCAACGGCGCTGTCAGCTCATTTGTTGCAACATTACTCTGTACCGAAACATTCTCTTCAAGACTATGGTGGAGGATTGCCCAAACACAAACTACAGCGGGTAACTGAATATATAATTGACCATTTGGCTGAAGATTTGTTGCTAGGAGCTATGGCTCAGGAAGTAGGCATGAGTCGATACCACTTTGCTCGTTTATTCAAGCAGTCTACAGGGCTTTCTCCCTACCAGTATGTAATTCACTGCCGAATTGAGCGTGCTAAGATGTTGCTTTTGCAAACTAAACTAAAAATTTCTGAAGTTGCTTCTATGGTAGGTTTTGCCGATCAAAGCCAATTTACACGCCACTTCAAGCGCCTGTTGGGGGTAACACCCAAGGAGATTCGCAAACAGTAGCAATAATCTTCTAAAAAAGCAATAATCATCTATACAGCAACAATCCAGTTTTTATAGCCTTAGATAGAAGAATTTAAAATCCCTATTGGTCTCGGCTAGTGGTGTTCAGCCCTAGCAGCTCCCCCTAGTTTTTGCTCACAACGCAGAGTTAGCAGCCTGCAACTCGAAAATTGATGGGCAAGGGAAGCGTCAGGAGTCGGGGAAGAAAAGGGAGAATAACTTTAAGTTTTCCAAATTTCCCCACTCTTTTATCCCACTCTTCCATCTTATCCTCAAAGTTTAGTTTTGTAACCTCTAGGTGTGAGGAGGGGGATCTAAGCTTAAGCAAAAGTCTGAAGATGCATCTCAACAGATACTTCTGCCAAAAGCGCTGGCTGGGCGTTCTACCACTAGATCTTTTTCATGTCTCTTTTAAGGAGAGTAAATGAACGGTAGTAGCGAGCCTCGCGGTATACGCTCTGATGCGATTGGAATTATTCTACCCTTAGAACTGCGATCGCAAATCATTGATATCCTCAATCAAACGCTGGCAACCACAGTAGATCTGAAGACTCAGATCAAGCAGGCTTATTGGAATGTCGAAGCTCAGAATTCTCATGATATACACGAGCTGTTTGATGAAATTGCCACTGAACTAGATTTGTATATTGATTTGCTTGCACAGCGAGTCACAAATCTTGGAGGTTTAGCAATGGGGACTGCTCGTAATGCAGCTGGGCAATCAATCTTACCTGAATATCCCCTCAATATCATCGAAAGAAAAGACCATATTGCTTCAGTTGCAGAGCGTCTAGCAATATACGGCAATTTACTATGGGAGAACATTGATCGCACAGCTGTACTGGGGGATGCAGATACTGCTTACCTCTATGCAGAAATCTCTATGGTCGTTGATAAGCGTTTGTGGTTCTTGGACACTCATATTGTCAACTCAGTTATGAATGTGAATAATCAGCTAGCAGAATATAACTGAATCATCTAGGTTATAAGGGTGTAGGTGAATGGGGGTGTAGGGGAAATAACTCATTCTTCACTCATCACAGAGAATGATGGGAAGTTATACCATTTCACAAAAACTCTGATCCAAATACAGATAGTAGAGACGCGAAATTACCCTGCGGTAACGCCTGCGGCGTACGCGTCTCTACAAAATTTATATGTATCTTAAAAAGTAAAAAGTAAAAAGATAATCCCCATAAATAAATGCGCGGGGATTTAATAAGGACATATTGTTTCTTGCACTGCGTGTCTCAAAACAAATGTTTTTATTTCTTTCCATAAATAAATAATGGTGCTTAAACCATTTTTGTTTTTCTTTATGAGTGCCTTTGAACTTTTTACTTTTGCCTTGTTTGGTGATTAGCGTGAAACGGTATTACGTCTTTCAGGGGTGGATAGCCGACTTGCTAAGTCCCATTAGTAACATTTCTTGGTCAATAAGCAGTCGGAATATCATGTCAAAATCGCTCCACCCATTAACCGCTCATACCGATACTTCAATTCTTCTTTCATCAAATACCAACGCTCCAAAGTTGCATCTATTTCTATCACCTTTTCCGCAGCTTGCCGCGCTAGCATTAGCACTTCCTCATCTTCCACTAAACTCGCTAAGGTAAAATCTGGTACACCAGACTGGCGAGTTCCCAGCACTTCACCGGGGCCGCGAAAACGCATATCCATTTCGGAGATAAAAAAGCCATCCTGGGATTGTTCCAATACTTTCAGTCGTTGCTGTGCATCAGGGCTTCTCGAACTGCTCATCAACAGACAGTAAGACTGAGCCGCACCTCTACCAACACGTCCTCGCAGCTGGTGCAATTGAGATAAGCCAAATCGCTCTGCATTTTCAATGAGCATCACTGTTGCATTAGGTACATCTACGCCAACTTCCACTACTGTAGTAGAAACCAAAATTTGAGTGTCGTTATTGCGAAATTTACTGATTGCGTCGTCTTTTTCAGCAGAACTCATGCGTCCGTGCAGCAGTCCCACTTGAAATTCAGGAAACACGCTTTCCTGTAACTTTTGATGCTCCTCTACTGCCGATCGCACATCTAGTTTTTCCGATTCTTCTACCAAGGGCAAAACTACATAAGCTTGCCGTCCTTGGGCTATTTCCCGGCGGATCAGGTCGTAAGCATGGCTACGTTGTTGACTCGTTAGTGCCGTGGTTTGAATTTTTTGCCGTCCTGGTGGCAATTCATCAATCTGACTCACATCCAAATCCCCGTGAATTGTTAACGCTAGTGTCCGGGGAATGGGCGTAGCTGTCATAGTTAATACATGGGGTTGCTCGCCTTTTTGCTGCAACCGCGCTCGCTGTTCCACCCCAAAGCGGTGCTGTTCGTCAATTACCACTAAACCCAAGCGCTGAAAGTTGACAGGGTCTTGAATCAAGGCATGAGTTCCCACCAATAAGGGCAATTCTCCCGTTTCTAATTGGGCGTGAATTTGTCGTCTTTTGACAGTTTTCGTAGAGCCTGTCAGTAATTCTACTGGTAAATACAGCAGGTTAAACCAGCTAACTAACTTGCGGTAGTGCTGTTCTGCTAAAACTTCTGTGGGAGCCATGAGTGCAGCTTGATACCCTGATTGAATGGCAGCAAGGATGGCAACTACAGCTACAACCGTTTTCCCAGAACCAACATCACCTTGCACTAGGCGATTCATTGGTACTGATTTTTGCAAGTCGTTGAGAATATCATTGATGACTCGTTGCTGGGCATTAGTAAGTTGAAAAGGTAGTATGTCGTAAAATTTTTCCAGTAACTGACCTCTAGGAGCAAGAACAGCGCTGGTTTGTATTTGCCTGGCTTTGTGTTGACGTTGCAGTAAACCCAGTTGCAGATAGAAAAATTCATCAAATACAAGACGACGACGGGCATGTTGGAGAGTGTCGCTATCTGAGGGGAAATGAATGTTGGCGATCGCATCTTTCAATTCCATCAACTCATACTTACCCCGTAAACCACTGGGTAAGGGATCTTTAAGATGAGCCGCAGTAGGCAAAACAGCAATAACTGCCTGTCGCACGAGATCCGCCCCTACTCCCTCTGTTAGGCCATAAACAGGCACTACTCGTCCGATAGTCAGCGATTCTATAGTATCGCCTGGATGGGCTAAAACTTCCAATTCTGGATCTTCCAGCGTCAAACCGTATTTACTTTCTTTCACCAAACCACACGCCGCCACAATACTACCGACTGGATAGCGGCGCTTTAAACTCTCTTGCCAAGCGCGACTGGTATAGCGCGTACCCGCAAAAAAGCGACCAATTTTGATCCGAGCAGTGTTATCTCGTAATACAAGTTCTAAAATTGTCAACTTTTTATTTTTTGGGCTAGTAAAGCAATTGCAACTCTTTACCGTTGCTACTATTGTCACCGTTTCACCAGCCTGTAACTCACGGATACTCACCTGACGCGCATAATCAATATGGTCGCGGGGATAGTAAAAAAGCAAGTCACGCACAGTGTATAAACCAAGACGCGCTAGCTTATCAGCTTTTCTGAGCCCTATTTCTGGTAAATCGCTCAGTTTTTGGTCTAACTTGGGGGCAAGATTGCGACTTACCTCCGCAACGATTTGAGATTTGGGATTTTGGACTTTGGGTTTTGGGAGTGGGGATTTATACTCTTCTCCCACTCCCCCTCTCCCAGACGCGCCATGGCGCGTCTCTACATCTGTTCCACTCTCCTGCTGCTGTTGCAATTGATAAAGATACCTGCGAGTCTCAACTACTAACTGTTGCCTATCTTCTAGCCCCAGATTTGGATACTTAGCAAATTGAGCCGCTAGTTCTTGCCAGCGACGGCGTTCATCACTTGATAAGCCAATCGGAAATTTGCCGAAAGTTAAGGTGAGAAACTCACTGAAGCGATATTGCCTACCTACCAAGTCAGTAAAGCCTTGTTCTGCTTCTATTGCTAGGGCTTTTTGCAATCGTATCCAGTCTGGTTTGTCAGTGGTCATTAGTCAAAAGTCAAGAGTCAAGAGTCAAGGGTCAAGAGTCAAGGGTCAAGAGTCAATTAACTTTGGACTTTTGACTTTGGACTCTTGACTATTAATTAATCTTCAAACCAACTAGCACGCCATGCTGCTTCAGCTTCGGCAACTGAAAGCTCTCGCTGTTTTTTTTGATAGTCCAACCCAAGTTTATTGAGTTGAGCTAGGATATTGCGAATCTGCTTGCGTTCTGACGATAGTTTGGTATCAGCAAATTCAATTTCTACAAGACGCAAGTTAATAGCCATGATTTGTGTCAGGCTAGATTCTTCTGGCTCCTGTTCATTTTCAATTTCAATTACTAAGTTTAAGAGATTGGGTGGAGCTGGTACTACCTCAGCAGATGCATCTGAGCCAGCTGCTTCTAAAATCGGTTCTGGCAGTTGTTTGGGTAATATCTTGGCTTTTTGTAATAAGAGATTAGTCTCACGAGAAATTTTTCTGAGCGTGCCTTGTGCCGACTTCTCTATGTACTGTTGCCATTTTGCTAGTTCTATCGGGTTTGAAGAGGATGGAAAGACAGGGTAAGAAGGTGAGAGGGAAAAGTTAGCATTTTCTTCATTTTCTTCATTTTCTTCCCCTTCTTCATTTTTCTGTTCGTCCTCACTTTCTACACCAGCTACCATTAAGGAGGAAATCCCTATAAGGCTCTGGCTCCATTCATCTACGGTGTCACTTTCGACTTGTTTGTGTGACGGTTGTTGTGCATCATTGTTTATAAGAGCTAGTAATTGTTCAGCGGCCTGTTGACCTAACTTGCGAACGGACTGTTGCAAATTTTGCCGCTGACTTAAGCTCAATTTTAGAAAGTTTTCGGAATACCTCTGAGTACATAGATGATAAACCGCCAGAATCAATTGCTGCCGCACGGCTTGCCCTAAGGTAGCTAGATAACTGACATAAGCAGTTTTGAGTTCTTGGGCGATCGCGGCAATCGCCTCTTCTAACACTGCAAGATCCCGCTCAATTCGCTCAATTGGTCTCGCCATATCTTTTCGTTATTGCCCATTGCAACCCAAATGTAATAGTACAAATGTACGTTTACATTTTAAGATAACTGTCCAGAGGAGTTTAGATTTTAGCTTGAATTTGTTGGTTGTTGGTGTTTAGTAAGCTGTTGCGCTTACACATTGCACTTTTTTTCGTTAAGACCGTCATTTGTCCAAAGTCATTTGTCCTTGGTTATTAATGGCCAATGACTAATGACTAATGACGACCCTCACGAGCAATTGTGCAATTTTAAGGCGTTACAGCTTAGTTAGTTAAGAGGAGTACCGTAATACTATGAAAGACAGGTCAGCCTCTTTTGCTTAACCTGTCCTTGAAAAAGTCATCTGTCCTTAGTCATTAGTCATTTGTCTTTACTGCTAATGACAAATGACTAATGACTAATAACTAAAATCACTTACTACCCATTTGTGCAGCTACTTCATCGGCAAAGTTACTTTCTTTCTTTTCAATGCCTTCGCCTAGAATAAAGCGAACAAAGCGACGGATTTGGATATTTTCACCGAGTTGGGCGATCGCCTGCTTAACCAGTTCTTCTACAGTGATGCTCTGATCGCGAATATAAGGCTGATCCATCAAAGTCATTTCCTTCAGACGCTTTTCAATTCGTCCTTGAACAATTTTTTCTTTGACGTTGTCAGGCTTATTCGCGATATCATCCCGCCCCATTTCTATATCTTTTTCCTTTTGGACGATATTAGGCGGGATGTCTGCTACATTCACGTACTCTACGTTTGGACAAGCCGCAATTTGCATGGCGACGTTTCGCACCAAAGTTTGAAACTCTTCACGGCGAGCAACGAAGTCAGTTTCGCAGTTTATTTCAACCAGTACACCGACTCTACCGCCTGTGTGGATATAGCTGCCTACGAGTCCTTCTGCCGCCACCCGATCCGCTTTGGCTCCAGCTTTGGCAATGCCTTTTTTACGCAGCCATTCTTCGGCTTTCGCCATATCGCCATTGTTTTCTTGCAGCGCTTTTTTACAGTCCATCATGCCAGCGCCAGTTTTTTGGCGTAGCTCTTGGACGAGTTTTGCAGATATTTCCGCCATTTTGCCTCAATTCCTACTTAGACTGACACTTGTAATCGCTCTCGGGTTTTGAGTATTTCTATCTTACTAAGGGCTTGGTAATTGGGGATTGGGGATTGGGGATTGGGTATTGGGTACCAGGTTCCTAATTTCTAATCCCTAGTCCCTTCCAGTCCCTATTACCCATTACCCATTACCTAATTTATTCTTCCTCTTCTTCATCGGGAATAAACGAGTCAGCGTAATCGCTTTCTTCGTAATCGTAATCTTCCTCAGCGCCCTCGTATTCTTCGTATTCTTCTTCTACATCCAACTGACCATGACGACCTTCATAAATTGCGTCCGCCAATTTGCCGACGATTAGCTTAATCGAACGGATAGCATCGTCATTTGCTGGGATAGGAATATCCACTACATCTGGATCGCAGTTTGTATCCAACATTGATACAATCGGAATTCCCAGTTTGATACATTCTTGAACTGCGTTGTATTCCCGGCGTTGATCTACAATCACGACTACATCGGGGACTTTCCGCATAGTTTTAATGCCCCCCAGGTATTTCTGAAGCTTCGCCAACTCGCGGCGTAGCATTGAGGCTTCTTTTTTTGGCAATAAATCAAGAGCGCCGCTTTCTTCCCGGCGTTCTAATTCTTTGAGACGGTCTACCCGCGTTTTGATAGTTGCCCAGTTGGTGAGCATTCCGCCCAACCAGCGCTGGTTAATGTAGTGAGCACCACAACGAGACGCTTCTTGGGCAATAATACCCGCTGCTTGCCGCTTAGTGCCAACAAAAAGGAACTTTTTGCCTTGCTCAGCTTGCGATCGCATATAAGTATATGCTTCTTCCATCAACTGAGCAGTTTGCACCAAGTCAATGATGTGTACTCCGTTGCGGGCGGTGTATATATAAGGAGACATTTTGGGGTTCCACCTGCGGGTCTGATGACCAAAGTGAACCCCTGACTCCATCATTTGAGCCAAAGAAACAACAGCCATTATTTAACTCCTATTCGGGTTAAACCTCCACCCAGGCGTATTTCTATTTCAGAAACACCCGAACTCCTGGATGTGCGAGATTAAAGAACCATACTAAGGTAGCATATTTTGGAAGAGGGAATCGGGGATTCGGGATTCGGGATTGGGAAGAGACTTGTTAAATAATTCTCCCTTGTCTGCCTTGTCTGCCTTGTCTCTCCCAGATCCCCGATCTCTAATCCCCGATCACCTCACTTCTGCATAAGCTTCATAGACTCCTTTGACGTTATACCAATTGAGAAAAATCCGGGCAATTTCTAAAGCCCATTGGGGTTTTCCGATACTAATTAGCCATTGCAACAATGGAGCCATCGTACGTTCATTTAGAGTGCCATTGAGTGAGAGAATTCCCCACAACAAACGATGCAACCAAGTCATTTGAATCATCATTCGCACTTCCCAAGAAGGATGCTTTTGATAAAATAAAACTCCCATGCGTCCTCGCTGAATTTCTTTATCAATTAAGCGAGGAATTTGCTCTAAGCTAAAAGGCGGATGCCAATGATAACCTACAGCTGCTGGACATTTAATAAGTTTTAAACCCAGTTGTTTGAGCCTAACGCCTAGTTCTAAATCTTCCCAACCATAAAGCTGAAAGCGAGTATCAAAAAGTCCTGCTTTCTCTAACCAGTGCTTGGGAATAGCGATGTTACCCGTAGCAAAAAAAGCGGCAGAAAAATCTGTGAGTTTATATGGTTCAGAAGTGGGATGCTCAAAATTGCAGGTATTGATTACTGCACCATAGGTGAAAAAGCGATCGCTCCGCAATTCCTTTTGTCCCTGTACTAGCGCATCAGCATGAGCTTGCAAGAAATTCTCTGTTACTACTAAATCGCTATCTATAAAGATAATTGTGTCTCCATGCGCTTGCTCTACTCCTAAATTCCGCGCAGCAGCAGGCCCTTGATGGTCTTGCTTGAAGGTTCGCACATGGGGAAACTCAGTTTTGTGTGTCTCCAACCACTCCAAAGTGCCATCAGTAGAACCATCATCCACCAAGACAATTTCATAACCTTGTAGAGACGTTGCATGCAACGTCTCTACATTATTCAACTGCTGCGTCTCCAATGCTCTGAGGCACTTTTCCAGAATCGGCTTACGATTGTATGTCGGAATAACAACGCTAAAAAACACGGTCTCACTCACAACACTATTACCCATTTCTAAGATAGGACAACTAGGACACTAACACTGTTCCTTATTTTTAAGAGGTGTAGGGAATAAGGGTATGAGGGTGCAGGTGAAGAAATTAAGGGTATATTTGGTCTTTTCAAGTCAGCCAACTTATTTCTCCTATGCTCTTATCCCTTTATATCCTCACACCCTAAGTGATGACCGTGCTTGCTCACCATTCGATTGGGAGAGCCAGAGGCTCCAAGCTGTTGCATCGGCGTGCAAGATGTGAAACTTAATATTGTTTTCCTTGAATTACATAATTCAAAATTTGCATCATGTTTGATGTATTTATATTTAAAATTCTATTTTTATAGCAACTAAATAAGAATATACTAATTTTTATTTTAACCTAATTTTAATTCAATCTTAATAAGATTAAGTTGTTTTACTTAACCTAATTATAACCTAATTTTAATATTCACTATTTAAATTTATATTGTTCATATTTCAGCAAAAACAAGCTTTGTTTGTGTCTTTATAACACATTTTTTGTAGTTTTTATAAATCACCTATTATCAAGCAAATAAGGTCTAAATAGTATCGCGACATAATGAATCTAATTTGCTCAGCCTTTTTTGAAAAATTTTATTTAATAAGTGATTTTTATGCCTATTAGTAACACAGTCTAGTCTAAGATTTTTAAACGCAAATTTTTGGTAATACCAAATTTGTAGAATTCATTTCTGCAAATGTATACCTGTTTTTTAATGACCAAAAATTTATGCATTTGACAAATAACTAAAGAGAGGAAAATTTTAATGTCAAAATTCACTCGAAGACAAATCTTAGTGTTTTTTGCAGGTAGTGCTGGTGCTGCTGTATTGGGAGACAAAATTTTAGATAGTGTTTATAATGTCGCAGAAGCAAAAAACCTGCCGCAGAGGTTCACACCTGTACGCCTACCGCATCCTTTACCTCTTTACAAAGATCTAGATAATTACTTGCCGAAACAGATTAGTCAAGGAGAAGTAATTAAGGCATCTGGAGATACTAAGTTAAATAGCTACACAGTAATTGATGATGTGGTAGTTCCACCAGAGTACGAACGTTATGTCATTGTCGGTTGGGGCGATCGCGTATTTCCTAACCATGATGATTATTTTGGTTACAACTGCGATTACACCAGTTTCGTTTCTATTGACAAAGACCTCAATCCTGGTTCTAGCAGAAACAAGAATAATGGTTATTTGTTCGTAAATCACGAATATGTCAGTTTCCCTATTTCTGAATTAGCACCAGAGACTCCAAAAGATGCGATCGGACTACCTACTGCATTTGCTTCAGTAATTGGGTGGACGTTACCCACTACCAGAGATAATCCCAATGACAGGATTCTAGTAGATGGGGAATTTTTATATAACCTAGGCGCATCTATCGTCCGCGTTTCTCGCCGTAACTACCCTAACCGTGGCGATCGCTTTGCTGTTGTCAAAGATCCCAATAATCGCCGCATCCACGGTCTTTCCGGATTGGGAATTAACAAAGAACGAAAGGATGATTATAAAAACGTTACTGCTTGGGGAACTCGCAGCTACCAGCAAGGAGACCAAAATTATTTAATTGGTACGGGCCCAGGTGCAACTGAAGTTTTTGAGTCTGTCAACTCCGATGGATTGGGTAATAGAATTATTGGCACTGCTTACAATTGTTCTGGTGGTACAACTCCTTGGGGAACTGTATTAACTGCTGAAGAAAACTTCCAAGGCAGTTCAGCGTTTTTCGTTGGTGTAACTGAATCTGTCAAGCCTGATGGCACTCAGACAGAATATACTAAAGACACTACTGGCGAGACTTTTGGTTTAGTAGGGGAAAAATACGGTTGGATGGTAGAAATTGATCCTGCCGATCCAAATTTCCGTCCTCGCAAACATACTTGGTTGGGTCGTTTCCGTCATGAAAACGTCGCTGTGCGCGTTCAACCAGGCAAAAAATTAGTTGCGTACATGGGTGATGACAGACGTGGGGGACACACCTGGAAATTTGTCAGCACAGGTACCGTATCTAACCCAGATGATAAAAACAACAGCAAGTTGTGGGAAGACGGTATTTTGTATGTAGCCCGTTACAACGAAAATGGCACAGGTGAATGGATACCGTTACTCTTGAATACTTCTACCAACCCTATACCGCCAACAGTTATTTCTTCTGTAGAATTTAACGCCTTGGGTTCAGCGCAAAGAGAAGGTCTTTTAAAACTACCGAAACGCAATGGTATTGCAGGTCAAACAGAAGATGGTGGCGCGTTTAACTGCGATCGCACTAATGAAGCAACAGCACTGTCTGATTATCAAAATAAGAAGCTATCTGACTTCTATAAAACCCAAGGTGCTGTTCTGTGTGATGCTTTCTTAGCAGCGAACTTGGCTGGGGGAACTCCTACAGCACGTCCAGAAGATTTAGAAGTTCATCCGCTGACGAAAGAGGTATTCATTGCCTATACCGATGGTGCACCAGGAAGCGATGGTTATCCTGATTCGCGAATTTTCCAGGTAGCCAAGTTAAGTGCAGATGTGAATGCAACCCAGCAATCAGGAGGACTTTACAAGATTATTGAAGATAGTGCTGACGGTACAGGTCAAACTTTCCGTTGGGAAAGATTTTCCCAAGGTGGGGAAGCTGGTTCAGTAGCTGGGGCTGGTTTTGGTAATGTAGATAACCTAGTGTTCGATTTTCGGGGTAATGTTTGGGGTGTGACGGATATGTCTACCGACACCCACAACGGTTTTGGTCTTGGTGCTAATCCTGAACAAAACACCATAGATCACACCAAGACTGGGAATGTTTCCACTTTCACAGGGGTTTTTGGTAATAACTGGCTGTTCTTTATCCCTACCATTGGCCCAAATGCGGGAGAGGTAATACCATTTGCTTATGGCCCAATGCGTTGTGAAATGACCGGCCCGACTTTTGTAGGAGATACGCTAATTATTTCGGTACAGCATCCTGGAGAAAATTGTCCAATTAACGATGGCACGATTTTGAGTCGCACTATTGAGATGCTAGATTTGAGTGGAAATACATTCAATCAAACTCGCACTGTGCCTCGTGGTAGTAGTTGGCCTAGCAATATCTCACCAGAGGATGGCGGTAAGGGTGAACCTACAGGGATTCCCCGTCCATCGGTAATTGGCATTCAACGTAAAAAGGGTAACGGCAGATTTATTTAGCGATAGAAGCGCGATCGCACTTTTACAGTAATACTAAGTTGCAGTGAAAGAAGTACTTCCCTCACCCCGCCTGTCGGCACCCCTCTCCCAATTTGGAACAGGGGAAGGGGAGAGGGCACGAATTGCTATTGCTATGTCTGAACGCAACTTGGTATAAAATACCGTAGAGAAGCTCGATGCTGAATCTCTACGGTATTTTTTATTTCTTTGCCAATTAAAAATCACAGTTAAAACTTAGAGAATATATTTAAATAAAAACACATAATCATTTAAGTATGGAAATCCCAAGTTTTTACATTGTCCAGTCATATTAGCTTTAATTTCAAATCAATTATCTGTGTTCGTGTTTGTGCATCTTTGGCTCAAAATCACCGATAATCCGACTTTTTTACCACACTTTCTTAACTCTTTCCCTCTTTTCTCTATACACCCTCCGTACTCGGCACTTCCATATAAATATAATTTTTACAGAACAAATAAAACTGTTTTGTGTTGATTTGCAGATAATTTACTGCCATGTATATTCATGAATAAAATATACGAGGATTATTTGGAATATAATAATCACTCAATTCTTTGTTTTGTTGACTGGAGAAACTAATGGGTCGCGCCAAAAAGGTTGTCTTGGCATATTCTGGCGGAGTAGATACATCAGTGTGCATTCCCTACCTTAAGCATGAGTGGGGCGTGGAAGAAGTGATTACCCTAGCAGCAGACTTGGGCCAGGGGGATGAATTGGAACCAGTCCGAGAAAAAGCCTTGAAATCAGGTGCAAGTGAATCGTTGGTAGCCGATGTCAAAGAAACCTTTGTGAAAGATTATGCTTTTCCTGCTATTCAAGCCAATGCTCTTTACGAGGGCTGCTATCCTCTAGCAACAGCGCTTGCTCGTCCACTGATTGCTAAGGTATTAGTAGAAACCGCAGAAAAATATGGTGCTGATGCGATCGCTCACGGCTGTACTGGTAAGGGTAACGATCAGGTGCGCTTTGATGTTGCCGTTGCAGCCCTTAATCCCCATCTCAAAATTCTCGCACCTGCGCGGGAATGGGGAATGAGTCGCGAGCAAACTATCGCCTACGGAGAACAGTTTGGCATCCCCGCACCAGTCAAAAAATCTTCTCCCTACAGTATTGATCGGAATTTACTTGGTCGGAGCATTGAAGCAGGTATTTTGGAAGATCCAGCAGTAGAACCACCAGAAGAAATTTATTTGATGACAAAAGCGATCGCTCACGCTCCCGATGAACCAGAGTACATTGAAATTGGTTTTACTAGAGGCATTCCTACTAGCCTTAACGGCGAAGCAAAAAACTCGATTGAGCTAATTGAACAAATCAATCAGGTCGCAGGAAGGCATGGTGTCGGGCGCATCGACATGATTGAAAACCGCTTGGTAGGGATTAAATCGCGGGAAATCTACGAATCCCCTGCGATGGTAGTGTTAATTCAAGCGCATCGCGATTTGGAAAGTCTGACATTGACGGCAGATGTCACCCATTACAAACGTGGGATTGAAGAATCTTACAGCCAATTGATTTACAACGGTTTGTGGTATAGTCCCTTGAAAGCAGCCCTTGATGCTTTTATTCAAAAAACCCAAGAGCAAGTGTCTGGTACTGTGCGGGTGAAGTTATTCAAAGGTAACGCTGCGATCGTTGGGCGTCGTTCTGAAAATTCTTTGTACACTCCTGATTTGGCAACCTACGGGGCTGAAGACCAATTTGACCATAAAGCAGCTGAAGGCTTTATCTATGTTTGGGGTCTGCCTACTCGGATTTGGGCACAGCAAGGTAAGAGATAGGAAGTAGGGGGATTGGGAATTGGGGATTGGGAATTGAAGTACTGATTTTTCCTATGCCCCATGCCCATTGCCCATCACTCCAAACCCCACCGCCCCAACATGATTTTTACTCTCCGGCTGTACGATTAACTTGACGAGCTTCCAACCACAAAGGAATAGCGATTATAGCTACAACAATTAGTAAGGCCGCGATCGCAAATTTACTTACCCAGGCAACCAATTGTTCTAGGGAGATAATTCTTCCTGCAAAAAAAGCTAGTGTCACCATTACACTAGCCCACGTACTTGCTCCTGCCAGATTGTATAGACAGAATTTTCCGAAAGGCATTTCGGCTATACCAGCTAGTGGTGCTGCAAAAATACGCAGCAAGGCTAAAAAACGCCCAAAAAATACAGCTTTCGCTGCATTATCACTAAATTGTTCTTTGATATTCAAAAGTCGGGTTTCTGAGATCCTAAACAGGCTACCGAGTCGCACAAGCATCGACCAGCCGCCTATTCTACCAACCCAATAACCAAAAATTCCGCCAATCACGGCTCCTGCAATCGCATCACCTAGAACTAGCCAGTAGTTGAGTTCATGACTACCGGCTAGGAACCCACCTACTAGGGTTACGGTTTCACCAGGAATGGGAATGCCCAAATTCTCTAATAAAATTCCCAAAAAAACTGCCCAGTATCCGTATTGATGGGCAATTTCTTGGATATTTTCTAGCGAGATGAATTCCAAAGACATTCAGCACCGCAGCCTTTACAAATTTTTACTTTTACTATATCTTGGCTCGTTTTCTAGTGGTGTGTCAATCGAGCCGGTAAGAAACAGATAAACTGCAATCAAATTTCTGTGAAGTTTAAGGAACTTTCATGGATACTCATAAGTCTATAGCGAGTATTCTCTTTTAGAGGCAAGACATTTATTACACAGTATTTAAGTAAATTTAACTAGTTATATTTTGAGCTAATGCCGTAACACTCAAGATTTGATGCAGCTTATTCTATAAATAAGCTTTTTGTTGAGCAATTATAAATTAGTATTTCTTAATTTAAATTTACACATACAAGTTGAGTAATATCTACCACATCAGTAGACATACAGAGACAAAGCAAATGTTTTTATTAAAAATTTATAAAAATCTAGGGTTTTTATAAAAATTTTGTAAAAGATACGGTTACTACTGAAATTCTTTAGCGGTTATGCCTATATTGGGGAAAGCTAACACAAATTATACGGCATGAATACTGAACTATTTATCTCAACCGCATTGCTGTAAGTTACCAATTAGCTGGTTAATTCAGTGGGTTTGCGGTTGCAAGAAAAACAGTTTTTATGCCTTTTTTCTGTTTTGTTTAAGTGTTTCAACTACCCAGTTAAATTCATGACTCTAATATCAGAACGTCAGATAATTTTGTTTAAACCCCAAGGACGCATAGACTTACAGGGTGGTATGGCTTTAAGCGAAAAGATGGCTGGAATTTTACCCCAGAAGAATCAACTCTGGGTGATCGATTTGGCTGAAGTTGATTTTATGGATAGTTCTGGGTTAGTTTCTTTGGTACAAGGATTGAAAGCTGCGCGTCAAAGTGGTTGTCGTCTGGTACTTTGCAACGTCCAAGCATCGGTGAGGTTAATTTTGGAACTCACCCAACTAGATTCGGTATTTGAAATTTTCCACTCTTACGATGACATTCATTGTATTGTCAATAAAAGCAGTCTAATGCTAGTGGGTTAAGTTATTAATCCCTACAGGAAATCAATGGTTAGGTCAAGCACTGGCTTTGCAGTTAGCTAGCCTTTACAAAGCTTTGGCTAGCTAAAGCAAGTGCATTGAAGAATAACCAAAGTTTATTCAAAGTAAATCTTAAGTCCCTTGTAAACCAAACTTCACAAGGTAAGTAGATAGTGGTATGGCTAAAGATAGCGGAAGATTGTAAATAAACTGATATAGAAGCCGACGCCCATTAGATCAATCTGGGGAAAAATTGGCGATCGCTTAGTTTGTAATGCAATTAATCTTGCGATCGTGTTTACCCTCCAAATTTTTCGGCTAGAGCCATTACTTCACCAAAGAGTATTTTTTTTGACTGTGAGTACCACTGATTACAAAAAATTATCACTTATAGTGACTCACAACTGCTGTGCCCTATGCTGACGTAGCCAGAACAAGTTTAAGCATTTTGCACTGTAGAAATATTACTTTCCTCAGATGCTGCCCGTTGGAAATTTGGCAAATCGACGCCGCTGTGAGAAGCTGTGCGGGTTTTCAGTGCCAAACGATAACTTACGCTTTGCAGTTCTGCTTGCAACTGGCGGTTTTCTCTTTGTAGCATTGCTACTTTCTCTCTAATTGGAGCCATACGCTCCTCAAACTTACGACGATAAATTTGCGGCAATTCCTGTACTACTTGCTCTAGCATCCGACTGCGATCGCTCAGTTCTTGCACTGACTGCCGCAATTGGTAAATTTCGGTATCCCGACTTGCTATTTGTTCTTGATAAAAAGCCACCTGTTGCTCCACGGCTTGCAGTTGTTCTCGCAAAGCTTGAAGCTCATTTTGATGGCGCTCAGATACTTCTGGCTGGGGTATAAAGTTAGTATTGCCCTTCACCAATCGGAAGAGTTCTTGAGACAGCTGTTGCACCAATTGATCGCGAAGCTGCAATTCTTGACGCAACTTCGACACTTCTGTAGATAGAGCTTGAATAGTGGAGGTATCAGTTTGGCTCACGGTGGCAACTAGCTCCAGTTAAGAATCTTTCCACTTTTGGGTATAAATGCGGTTGTACTGCTTTTGGCAAGTACTTCTAAGTACTTGTTAATTTAGCATTCTCGGAGAAATCGGCAAGTAGGAAAAAGAAATTTTTTTTACTTTTTTAAAGAATTAATTGTTAGCGGTTAGTAGATAGTGGTTAGTAGATAAAACAACTAGCCACTAACCACTAACTACTAACTACTAACCCAGATTATGCTGCTTCTGTAGTAGATTTTGGTTGTTGCACTTCTTGATTGATTGTCAGATAGCGAATTACTTCTTCGCTCAAACGCATAGCGCGTTCTAAGACAGCAATCATTTTTCCAGGTCCAGTGTAATTCATCTGGATATAAATGCCATCCCGGTGCTTTTTAATTTCATAAGCCAAACGACGCTTACCGCGATTCTGAATTTGGATATTTTCAGCACCTTGTTCCCGAAGCAAGTTCTCGTATTTAGAAATTGCTTGTTCTACCTGCTCGTCTCCCAAGTCAGGACGCAGGATGTACATTGTTTCATAACCTGTCTGCACGGTTCCAATCTCCTTATGGACAATATGGCTGCTGATTTTGACCGGTAATTGCTGTGATTTTTCATACAATGACCTATCAACATCGAAAGCAACAAGGACTTATAATCTTACCAGTTTTCAATTTTAATGCTTGGCCAAATCTACCAAATTAGTCATTAGTCTCTAGACTATTAACGGACACTGAAAGACAATTTGACCAGAAACAGAGGATATTCATCAAGGCTATGGCACAGCGCTATGTGCGAGTTCAGAATTTAGAAGGGCAAATTTATTATGGGTTGTTACAACTATCCCTAAAAGTGCAACTACTGGATGCACCGCCCTGGTTACAAGGTCAACCTACAGATATGATTTTAGAATCAGATCATTATCAAATATTAGCTCCCTGCGCACCCTCGAAAATTATAGCAGTGGGGAAAAATTATGCAGAGCATGCGGCGGAAATGGAAACTGAAGTACCTCCTGAACCGCTAATTTTTATGAAGCCACCTACATCTGTGATTGCTTCGCTTGAGGAAATTCAGTATCCGCATCAGTCACAACGAGTAGACTATGAAGGAGAATTGGCATTAGTAATTGGCGATCGCGCTGCTGATTGCACACCAGAAGAAGCCCAAATGAAAATTTGGGGTTACACAATCGCCAATGATGTGACTGCGCGAGACTTACAACGAAAAGATGGTCAATGGACGCGAGCCAAAAGTTTTGATACTTTTTGTCCCCTTGGCCCGTGGATTGTCCGCGAATTAAGTCCAGGAGCAAGACTACAGACATTCTTAAATGAAAGCACCACTCCTGTGCAATCTGCCAGTATTGACCAAATGGTGTTTTCTCCGGATTTTCTTGTGTCTTACATCAGTAAAGTGATGACACTGTTGCCGGGTGATGTGGTGCTAACGGGTACGCCTTTTGGGGTGGGGCCGTTAAAAATAGGCGATCGCGTCCGTGTCGAAATAGAAGGCATTGGTCGCCTGGAAAACACAGTGGTAGCTCGTGATTAGCTAGCGCGGCAGTTGCGTGTATACTGCATTAGAAATTGCGGGAATTTCTGCGTAACGCCCCAACAAAGACTGAATGACAGAATAAACAACCGCTATCACTATGCCTAGAAAGATAGTGGTTGCTACTGTTTGCAATGCAAAACTCAAACCAGGAAGTGCGACAAGTCGTAACAGAATGCTACACAGATACACAATAATGTTTAACAATAGCGCCTGCAAGGTATTAAAACGAATAAAATGATTAATTTTTTCGTTTCTTACCACCAACAAAAACAAAGCAAAGAAAATAATCAATTCGCCATAAGGTCCTAAGATACTGTAAATGACAAGTATGGGTTCAAGTGGTAAAAACAATATTCTTAGTGCTGGGAACTGTTGGAATAAAGAGAAGCCGAATCCCAGTGCGCCAATCAAAGGCAATAAATAAGGCAAGCAGGCAAAAATTCTGTCTTGAACCGTCGTAGACCCGCGCCAAGCCATACCGCGTTCTCCTGTCGTTAAAATTCAATAGTCACATGACCCTAGAATAACGCAGTTAAGTTCTTTATTATTTTTGTTAGTAGTTGGTGGTTAGTAGTTGGTAGTTGGTGGTTGGTCTTTGCTTTTTCCGACACGCTTTACTCCGCTACCCTATGGGAAGTCGCTGTGCGCTGAGAGTGCAGGGTACAAAAAACAACACACAACACACAACAAACAGATTACACTCATTCAATGTTAACAATACGGAAACCCATCATACACTCATACTGGTCTGGCTGCTTTTCGGTGATTTTACTGATGATATGACCGCAGCGCAATTGACCTTGACGCCATCGCGGTTGACCGCTACTATCGGCGAGCAAACAAGATTGGCAAACTTGCTGAGGGGCAAGGATTTGATCTTCAATCAAAATTACTAGCATCCAATCCCTCCTGTAAATCCTCAAAGTTCCCTATATTTTCCCTTGAACTGTTATTTTGGATATATATTCTGAGTGAGATTAGGAGAAAGCCAAAGAGCAACTTTCCATCTTTAATTGGAAAGGTGTGGTTGATAGCAACTCAAGAAGAATTATCTAAGTTGATTTTACTTTAATTGTACGTTGAATATCTAAATCTGTAGTAAAAAACAATACATAAATTTACGATCGCCAATTGCAATCGGTAATGGAATGGGGAATGGGGAATTGGGCATTGGGAATCGGGTATTGGGAATCGGGCCGAAGTGAATTGGGATTTAACGTTATCTTTGCCCTATGCTCCATGCTCTTTGCCCCTTCCAGCATAGCTGTCTTCTTCCAACAAACAACTCATTAAATTAACAATCCTCGATATGAAAGCAAGCGTCAAACCGAATTTTTATGCTCAAAACCGATGGTTGGCTTTGAGCATATACCGAGAGCTTTTATGATTATTAATGCACTGTTCAACATGTGTCTAATAATTAAGAAGTGAGTTGCGTCTTTAGTTATTTGTCATTGCTCATTGGTTATTAGTTAGTGCTTGGTTGGAAAAACTAACAAACAACAAGCAACAAACAATCAGCAAAAGACAAAGGACAATTACCAACGGTTGTGCAAATTTCTATAAGGATAACGAAAGTGTCTGTGACTAATTCAGATTTTCTTGCCTCCGCCGATCCTACTGTTGCGGGGTTAATAAACCAAGAACTACAGCGTCAACGTGACCACTTGGAGTTGATTGCTAGTGAAAACTTTACCTCTGCAGCTGTATTAGCTGCACAGGGTTCAGTGCTTACCAATAAATATGCTGAGGGCTTGCCTGGTAAGCGTTACTATGGTGGTTGTGAATTCATAGACCAAATTGAGCAGGTAGCTATAGACCGTGCCAAGCAACTGTTTGGTGCTGCTCATGCAAATGTGCAACCCCATTCTGGTGCACAAGCTAATTTTGCTGTGTTTTTGAGCCTCTTGGAGCCAGGGGACACAATCATGGGGATGGATTTGTCTCACGGCGGACACCTGACCCACGGTTCACCAGTGAATGTGTCAGGAAAGTGGTTTAAAGTTGTTCATTACGGTGTCAGTCGGGAAACAGAACAACTAGACTACGACCAAGTTCGGGAGCAGGCGCTAAGGGAGCGTCCTAAGCTGCTGATTTGTGGCTATTCTGCCTATCCTCGCGTGATTGATTTTGAAAAATTCCGCAGTATTGCTGATGAAGTAGGAGCATACTTACTGGCAGACATTGCCCACATCGCCGGTTTAGTAGCAAGCGGTTTGCACCCCAACCCTATTTCCTCTTGTGATGTAGTAACAACTACTACTCATAAAACCCTACGTGGGCCTAGGGGTGGTTTAATCATGACCCGTGACCCAGAATTGGGTAAAAAACTCGATAAAGCAGTTTTCCCTGGCACTCAAGGTGGGCCCTTAGAACATGTCATTGCTGCTAAAGCAGTGGCTTTTGGAGAAGCCCTTAAGCCAGAATTTAAAACCTATTCTGCCCAAGTCATTGAAAATGCTCGTGCCTTGGCCGCACAACTACAAAATCGCAGCTTTAAGCTAGTATCAAATGGGACAGATAATCATTTGATGCTCGTTGATTTACGTAGCATTGGCATGACAGGCAAACGAGCAGACCAGCTGCTGGGTGATGTGAATATTACCGCCAATAAAAACACAGTTCCCTTCGATCCAGAGTCGCCATTTGTGACTAGTGGTTTGAGATTGGGTTCTCCAGCTGTAACAACACGGGGTATGGGAGTAGCAGAATTTACAGAGATTGGTAATATTATTGCCGATCGCCTGTTGAATCCAGATTCTGAGAGTGTTGCCGAAGATTGCCGGCGACGGGTGGCAGCATTGTGCGATCGCTTCCCCTTGTACCCTCATCTGGTAATTCCCGTACCAGCTTTAGCATAAGGAACCGTTAGTAGTTAGTGGATAGTGGATAGTGGATAGTGGTTAGTAGTCAACATCCAAATCCAAATTACTGACTACAAACAACCACCAACCAACTACTAACTACTAACTACTAACAATCCCAATTCCCCAATTTCATGAGTGCAGAAATAATTTGTGTTGGTACTGAACTGCTGCTGGGAAACATCCTGAACAGCAACTCTCAATATTTGGCAATTCAGTTAGCGAAATTGGGTATACCTCATTACTATCAAACAGTGGTAGGAGATAACCCACAGAGACTAAAGCATGTTATGGAAATTGCTAGTCAAAGATCGGAAATATTAATTTTTACTGGCGGTCTTGGCCCTACACCAGATGACCTTACCTGCGAAAGTATCGCCGATTTTTTTGGCGTTCCTTTGGTAGAACGTCCCGAAATCATTGAGGATATTGCCCGCAAATATGCTCAACGCCGTCGGCAAATGACACCTAGCAATCGCAAGCAAGCTTTAATACCTCAAGGGGCAGAAATTTTACTTAACCCCACTGGCACGGCACCAGGTATTATCTGGCAACCTCATCCGGGGTTAACAATTTTTACTTTCCCTGGGGTGCCCAGTGAAATGCAGCGGATGTGGTCAGAAACAGCAGTACCTTATCTGCAAAGCCTCGGTTGGGGCAAGGAAATCATTTATAGTCGGATGTTAAAGTTTTGGGGCATTCCTGAATCTGCTTTAGCAGAAAAAGTTGCAGCTTATCTCTACTTGCCTAACCCAACAGTAGCACCCTATGCCAGTAAGGGGGAAGTTAAGTTACGAGTTTCGGCAAAAGCAACTTCTGAAGCTGAAGCGCAGGAATTGATTGCACCTGTAGAGAAACAACTCAAAGAAATTGCTGGGTTGGATTATTATGGTGCTGATGATGACACGCTTGCTTCCGTGGTAGGTCAGTTATTACGTGAGTTGGGAGAAACTCTTTCTGTGGCAGAATCTTGCACTGGCGGCGGACTAGGGCAGATGTTGACAGAAATTTCTGGTAGTTCTGATTACTTTTGGGGTGGAGTCATTTCCTATGACAACTCAGTGAAAGTAGGGCTTTTGGGGGTTAATCAGGAAGACTTGGCAGAATTTGGGGCCGTAAGTGCTACTGTAGCAGAGCAAATGGCCGCAGGAGTGCGATCGCGTCTTGGCACTAGTTGGGGACTGAGTATTACTGGTATTGCCGGGCCAACTGGGGGTACCGAAGCGAAGCCAGTGGGTTTGGTTTACATCGGTTTAGCAGCGCCAGATGACAAGGTGGAAAGTTTTGAATATCGCTTTGGTGCAGGTCGGAGTCGGTCTTTAGTTCGTCATCTTAGTGCCTGTACTGCTTTGGATAATCTGCGGCGGAAGTTACTGACAAGATCGCAGTAAATTTCTTGCAGAAGTGGGGTAAGGGGAAAAGGATGGGAAGATTCCTTTCTCATTTACCCTTTTACTCTTGCCTCTATTTTTATTAGAGATCTATTGATTACTACGAGCTATAGGAATCCGGTTTGATGATTGAAAAAACCTAAGTACCCGTAGGGTGTGCGATCGGCGAGAGTACGGCACCAAAAACATAGAATGGTGCGTTACGCTAAAGGCTAACGCAACGGCAATAAAGGGGGAGGAAAATCCACACCCCTTTTTGCCTCCCCTACGTATCTTTTCAAAAATCAAATACTAGTCCTATAGTACTTAATGGTTTTACAAAAGTTAATAAACTGTTTTGCGTAAAAGCCTGAGAAACATTTGATTATCTATATAGCAACTGATAAACAATAATTCACTCTGCAAGTATTTTTAGCAATTAGGGAGAAAAAATGCATCTTTCTTATCGTGGCACTCGTTATCAATCTCAGGCTAATCAATTACAAACTTCAGACAATAATAAAGAGGGTAATTACCGAGGAAATGCTTACAAAATTGCTAAGGCTATAGATGCTCAAGCTCAAAAATGCTCTCAACTAAAATATCGTGGAGTTAATTATAAAAATTGCGTAGGCTAAATTATCTTTTTTGAATTAATTGTCAGTCAAATATATATGTAGAGACGCATGCACCACAGATTTTTCTGTAGGATAATTTTGCGTCTCTATATGATTTATGTGTTTTTTTCTGAAATATATTTGGTAATTGTAGCTTAATAACTCCTCAAAATTATAGAAACGCTTGATTATTTGAACTATTGCGATTGCCCTCTGTAGTATATATAGTCGCTGCATAACTTTAAAAATCAACGTAAATACCCTTATGACTGTTATCGTCTTTGGCAGCATCAATATAGATTTAGTAGCAACTGCACCCCGATTACCACTTCCTGGAGAAACGCTGCTAGGACATCATTTTTTTAAAGCAGCAGGCGGTAAAGGTGCAAATCAAGCGGTAGCATTGGCAAAATTGGGAATTCCTACTCAGATAGTGGGACGTGTAGGCGCACAGGGTTTTGGCACAGAACTTATAAATAGTTTGCAAGCTGCTGGTGTGCAAACTGAAAATGTATTCATGGATGAAACAATTAGTTCTGGCGTTGCGATTATTACTGTTTATGATGCAGGCGAAAATCAAATTATTGTTATTCCTGGTGCAAACGGACGTGTCAATCAAGAAGATGTAACAAGAGTGTCGCGTTTGCTATCGGGAAGCTCAGCACTACTGTTACAATTTGAAATTCCTATGTTTGCAGTAGTTGCAGCTGCACAAGTAGCAACAGAAGCAGGAGTAACCGTAATTCTCGATCCCGCACCCGCACAATCTGATGTACCAGATGAACTTTACCCCTTGGTTGATATTATTACTCCCAATGAAGTAGAAGCAGGACAACTAGTAGGTTTTCCTGTCTCTGGACAAGAGTCGGCGAAAAAGGCAGCTGCACAACTGTTAAAAAAGGGTGTGAAAAATGCGATCGTGAAATTAGGCGCACAAGGTGTAGTTTGTGCCACCTCTGATGAAACTTTCTTTGTGCCTGCGTTTCCAGTGCAGGCGGTAGATACTACCGCTGCTGGAGATGCGTTTAATGGTGGTTTAGCCGCTGCACTATCCCAAGGACTTTCTTTGCATCAAGCAGTGGTATGGGGTGCAGCAGCAGGTGCATTAGCTGCGACTAAACCAGGTGCACAACCTTCGCTTCCAGATAGGTTGGCGTTTGATGCCTTTCTTAAAGAAAAGAGAGTTGTTAGTGGTTAGTGGTTAGTTGGAAGAAGACAGCTATGCTGGAAGGGGCAAGGGGCATCGGAAAAACAAGAGGGGGAAGGGGAAAAGGGGGAAAGGTGAAAGGTTAATAAATTCCTTTACCCTTTACCCTTTAACCTTTACCCAATGCCCAATTTCCAATGCCCAATGCCCAATGCCTAATTTCCCATTTCCCAAATTACTTACCAATATCCTCATTCCACAATTCGGGGTTTTCCTCAATAAACTCACTCATCATTTTTTCGCATTCCTTAAGGTTTAAATCAATTACTTCCACACCGTGGGATACCATAAACTCTTTAGCACCGGAAAAGGTTCTAGATTCTCCGGCTATGACTTTTTTAATACCAAATTGCACTACTGCCCCAGCACATAAATAGCACGGCATTAGGGTTGAATAGAGTGTTGTACCTCTGTAGCTGCCAATTCTACCAGCATTGCGAAGGCAATCAATTTCGGCGTGGGTGACAGGATCGCCGTCTTGGACGCGCTTATTGTGTCCTCTGCCGAGAATTTTACCATCCTTGACAAGAACAGAACCAATGGGAATTCCACCTTCTTGTCTACCTTGTTGTGCTTCCTCTATGGCAGCTTGCATAAATACATCCATTTGTTAAATCTCCTCTGAGTAGCTGAATAGAGGGATCATATCGTTTTAACAGAATTTAACCTGTTCTAAACGGGAATACTTTTTTAATACGATGTATCCCTAAAAAAGACTCTACTTTATATTTTGGATACTACGTTATTGGCAAGAGCTAAAAACTTGCCTTGGAATACTTCCGCCAATTCCAAGCTTTATAACGGCGGGGATTAAACAGATTTATAGCGTCGGTAGATGTCTCCACAGTTTCTACATTCTTGTGAGGCTTTATTATGATTAAACGTGTAATATTCTCTTGTTCACTCATATTTAGTACTATTTTCTTGAGTTTGACTCCAGCCTTTGCCCAACCCGTAACTGAAACTAATTGCGAAAAGATAGGAAATTGCGCATCACAATGTGCTACAAGAGAATGCTTACTACAAAAAAAACTACGACAAGTAACTCAACCAGCAATAATTCCACCAAGAAACCCATCAACAAGTCCACCACCAGAAGCATGTCCGCAGCCGAAACCAAAAGATATTGGTTGCACGGTCGATAAACCTTGTATCAAATATCTTTGTGTAAATGGACAGTGGGAAGCTATCGATAAATAATTAGTGACAAGTTAAGGAAAAGCAGGATTTAACAGTTGCTCCCATCAAGGGATGATTCTTCTGGGGTGGGTATCCTACCCGCCCAGATAATTCCAGAAACAGACCAGACACCAATACCATTTGGCAGATCGTACACATCGAGAAATTGGCGATCGCAGTTGGCAATGCTAAATTTGAGACTGCTGGAAGTTGCTGAGGTTGGGCTTCCGTGACTTTTCACCAACAAAGGTGGTTTTTCACTTACAGGGGCAGTATAATCACGGTTTTTATCATCGAGAGTCCAGCGTACAAGCATACTTCTAACTTGCTCTGACGGTCACAATTCAATCCAGTAAATGACTTCGCCATCGAAACTAACTTTTCCCAATCCGATGGTATGCGAAGTAATCAAATTTGTGGTAATAGGCGATCGCCAAGACCCATAAGATTTTACCTGTGTTTTCATGATGCTCCTTACCTAAGTAAATTTAAACCCAAAAATAGAGCAGCAACGCTACCTGCTACAGAAATTTCTCCTTGGATAATTTTGTCCAAAACTGATTCCACTGGAACTAAGACTATTTCAATTTCTTCTGTAATATCTAGCATTTGATCGCCAGATTTTATAACATTTTCCGCGAAAAATAAATGTATTTTGTTGGTATCTTTGACTGGATTATCATGTAACGTTGCTAGTTTCTTCACTACTTTGGCAACATAACCAGTCTCTTCTTGAATTTCCCTTTTTACCGCTTCTTCGGCGGTTTCTTCCGTTGGATCAAAACTACCGCCAGGTAGTTCCAACAAAATTTCATTTACCCCATGTCTGTATTGACGAACGAAAATAATTTCTTTATTGCTAGTAACAGGTAAAATTAAAACTATTTCTGGTCTAACATTGACAAAAAAATCATCTATAATTGTGCCATTGGGTAATTTTACTTGACTTGCCGTACCTTGCACCAGCGGTTATCTAGAACCATTCTTGATTGCAAAAGCTGCCATTTTTCTATTTTTTTTATGGACAAATTTACTCCTTGCACAAGTCAAAAAAATCATCAGTAATATTAATGTTTGTTAAAAAGTATAACAAAGCAGAATATAAACAAAAAGTTGGACTTAAACTAATCTTTGCTTTAGCCCAATCCTAAATGTAATTATGCAAATTGAGGTGGAAATCTTTACGGTAAACAAGCGGTTTCCCCTGACTATTAGTCGTGGCACAACTGCACAGACAAAGAATGTATGGGTGAAGATTTTCCATGATGGCATCGAAGGCTGGGGAGAAGCATCGCCGTTTAGTGTAGGTAATCATCCGCAGTCAACGGCAATAATCAAAGATTTTTTGGAACAAATTACGCCTACTTTACAGGTATTCAACCCGTTGCAGCGGCAGCAAATAGAGCAATTTTTAATCACAGCAAAAATTCCTTCCGCAGTTAGGGCAGCATTAGATATGGCACTGCACGACTGGTTGGGAAAGCGCGTCGGTTTACCGCTGTGGCAAATATGGGGGCTGGATAGAAATCTGATAGTACCAACTTCGGTGACTATTGGCATTAATTCACCAGAAGGGGCAAGGGCAAGGGTGCGGAATTGGTTGCAATTTGTCGATGTGCGTGTTTTCAAGGTGAAATTGGGTAGCCCGGATGGTATTGATGCCGATCGCCAAATGTTAATGGCAGTGCGACAAGAAGCACCCACGCAAGAATTGTGCGTTGATGCCAATGGGGGTTGGAGTTTAGAGGACGCCATCCAAATGTGTAGTTGGCTGGCTGATTTGGGTATAAAGTATGTAGAACAGCCGTTGTCACAAGGTCAGGAGAAAAGCTTGGCAGAATTAAAAGCGCGATCGCCCCTACCCATTTTTGTTGATGAAAGTTGTTTCACTAGCGCTGATATTCCTCGATTGGCAAATTTTGTCGATGGTATTAATATCAAGCTAATGAAATCAGGGGGGTTAAGCGAGGCAATGCGGATGGTACATACAGCCCGTGCTAATGGGTTGCAAGTCATGTTCGGTTGCTATTCTGACAGTACGCTTCTCAATACGGCTGCGGCACAATTAGCGCCATTAGCTGATTATTTAGATTTAGACAGTCACCTCAATTTAATTGACGACCCCTTTATCGGGGCATTTGTGCAAGAGGGAAGAGTTTTGCCAAACGATTTACCAGGCTTGGGGGTACAACGCAGTGCGTCTGCCGCTTAATCAAAGGGTAGCTATTTTATTGCATGAGGGAATAAAGGGAACTCGTGGTAAAACTGGGTTATCACTCTTACGTTACAGTGAAGCCCCAATCGTAGTAGTAATTGATCGCGAGTGCCCAGGAGAATCTTTATCGGCATTAACGGGTATTCAGCGTGATGTACCAATAGTCGCATCAACTACAGCAGCGCTGGAGTACAAACCACAAGTATTAGTAATTGGCATTGCCCCCCTAGGTGGTGTTGTGCCAGATGATTATTGGCATGATATCAAGGATGCCCTCGCTGCGGGAATGTCGTTAGTCAATGGTTTGCACGCACCATTATCAACTCTGCCAGATTTAAAGGCACTTCTGAAACCAGGACAATTGATTTGGGATGTGCGGAAAGAACCGCCTAACTTAGGCATTGCTATTGGTATTGCCCGTACCCTCCCCTGTCGGCGAGTGTTAACTGTGGGAACCGATATGGCAGTTGGCAAAATGTCAACTAGCTTAGAGTTACATTGGGCATCACGACTGCGGGGCTGGCGTTCTAAGTTCTTAGCAACAGGGCAAACTGGCATAATGTTAGAGGGGGATGGTGTGCCATTGGATGCCGTGCGTGTGGACTTTGCCGCTGGTGCAGTGGAACAGATGGTGATGCGCTATGGCAAAAACTACGACATTCTCCATATAGAAGGACAAGGTTCGTTACTACACCCAAGTTCCACAGCAACACTGCCCTTGATACGCGGTTCCCAACCAACGCAGATGATACTGGTACATCGGGCAGGGCAAACTGAAGTAGTCAATGGTGTGCTAATTCCGCCCTTACCAGATGTGATCGAGCTTTATGAAACTGTTGCCAGTGCTGCTGGTGCTTTTGGACATGTACCTATCGCAGCGATCGCACTGAACACCCGTCATTTAAACGAAGCGGAAGCAAAAAAAGCGATCGCTCAAACTGAAACAGAAACTGGGTTGGCTTGTACCGATCCGGTGCGCTTTGGTGCTGGCAGATTGTTAGACGCAGTGATGCAGAATTGAGCTATCCAATACCAATTATTGTGCTTAACTAATTTTGATTCACGTTTGCCGAATCAAGAACTGCTTGCAAGCGACTTCTAAATTCTCCTTTCGGGTGCCCCCCTTTTACTTCACCCAAAATCTGGAATTCTCCTTCTGGTGAATTACAGATAATGTAAGTGGGCCATCCCATTTGTGATTTATCTGGATATTGTGTCAAAAGAATCTGACGATACTTGCGGTATGTTGCTGTATCCTGCATTTTCACATCAATAAATTGCAAACCTAATTCCTCAGTCACTTTTTGGTCATAGAATGACATTTTGTGGCAGATACCGCAGTCTTCACTAGAGAATTTAATTACAGCTAAAGGCATGTGGCTTTGCAACTCTCTGAATGTTGATACAGATCACTAGCATTACATGGGATATTATGCTAGCACATTAAATACAAAATAAAGAGAAAAAATAGAATTTTTAGTAAAAATCGCAGATAACCTTTATTTATCCTCATTTTCAGACGTTACAAAACACTCAGGGAAGCCAATAACTGAAATATTGACACTTCTAAAAAACGATAATATAAATTAATTGACGATTGTAACGAGTTTTAATTGTTTACATTACACTCAAAGGACATAAAGCCAAAATTTTCTATCGAGATGTGTATTGAAACCAATTGAGAACCGTGATAAAAACAACTTGGTTATCAGGGTAAAGCGGGAAAAGCTGTACAGATACAACAGGAGTAACATTAAGGACAAATTGCCAATTTGCCAGATAGTTAGTATTAGATATGCCAATATGGCTCATTTTTATCGAAATTTAGGTTAAAAATAATTTAATGAGAGTCTCAAAATGAACTTCTGCTTATCCCTTACTCTTAATTTTCAATGCTAGTTACCACAACGGCTATAACAGGCGCAAGGCTATTTAATACCGATGGGAGACTGGCGATTTCCCCTTTACCCTTCCTTAGCTTCTACTTTATGTGGTCTTAAATTAATCTCTGTACCATTGATCAATTTTCGTAAAGGTGGGTTATGATCTGGTTTTCTACAAAAAAATCCCCTCGTAGCCGACAGCTAGTAAGGGGAGTCTGTTATCAGGGTGCATCTACCATTTCTATGTTCTCAGACAAATCAGTATGTTCCGGATAAATTTGCAAAAAGATTTTGGATGTTTGTTTGTTTTTGTACAAAAAAATCCCCTCGTAGCCGGCAGCTATTAAGGGGAGTCTGTTATCAGGGTGCATCTACCATTTCTATGTTCTCAGACAAATCAGTATGTTCCGGATAAATTTGCAGAAAGATTTTGGATGTTTGTTTGTTTTTGTACAAAAAAAATCCCCTCGTAGCCGACAGCTAGTAAGGGGAGTCTGTTATCAGGGTGCATCTACCATTTCTATGTTCTCAGACAAATCAGTATGTTCCGGATAAATTTGCAAAAAGATTTTGGATGTTTGTTTCTGTACAAAAAAATCCCCTCGTAGCCGGCAGCTATTAAGGGGAGTCTGTTATCAGGGTGCATCTACCATTTCCATGTTTCAATATAAATCAGTATGTTCCGGATAAATTTGCGAGAATGGGGATAAATTATGAAAATAATAAAAAAATCCCTCAGCAGCAAATCATCAACAAGGGGAGTAAGTTATCTGATTACATCTACCAGTCCTGTGTTTTAGAATAAACCAGCACATGCCGGATAGACTTTTCCAAAAGTCGCGATGAGAAGTATTTTCCCACTCTAGGGGAAATAGCCCATAGACATGCAGCAACTGCACTGAACAGTAGAGTTCTGCAATGTAGTAGGAAGCTTCAGTTTTCGCCATTTCGGTGCTGGCTGTTGGGTATTGGGTACTGGGTATTGGGTACTGGGTATTGGGTATTGGGTACTGGGTATTGGGTATTGGGGATTGGATACTAGGTTCCTAATCTCTATTCCCCAGTCCCTAATCCCTAGTCACCAGTTCCTAGTTCTCAGTCCCCTTTAATCAAGCAGTTACGATCAAAGTAATCAAAATAAAAAAACCTAGTGGTTAGCAGCCAACAAGGGAAGTAATTTATCAGGGTACATCTACCAAATTAAGTCTTCTGAGTGTAATCATTATTCTCAGGAGAAATTTTGGTGAATAGGAGCTATTTTTTTGGTAAAAATAGAAAAAACCCCCAGTGGATACTAGCCAAGCCAGGGATCTGAATATCATGGTGCATTTACCAATAAGAATGTTCTAGAAAAGCCAAGATAATCCGGATTAAAGTGGTAGATGTCGCTTGGCGGCAAAACAGCTCAAATCAGAAACATCTGAGTTGCAAGATGCATCTAAATGTATCAGAAGAAGCGAAACATCGACTTGAAACTTTCGCGTTTCAAACCGGATATAGGAAACAGGAGAAATTGTGACCCAGGAATTTCACATTTCCGTAACCCCAGTAGGGCAAAATGACTACTTGGTGCGGACGGAACAAGTCGCGCCTGGGGTGCCATTGGCAGAAGAACTGGTGACTTGGCCCGTAGCTGATTGGTTGACGGCTGCTGGACATTTAATGAATGACCCGTTGAAGTTAGTGTTGCAGGGGGATGCGATCGCGCGAAACTCTGTGAACTTGGTAGCTTTAGGTCAGCAATTTTATAACGCGCTGTTTCAAGGCACTCTCAGAGATAGTTGGATGACTGCCCAAGGTATTGCTCAAAATCGCCAACAGGTACTACGCCTGCGTTTGGGATTGAAAGATACCAGGTTGGCACGTTTACCTTGGGAAGTAATGCATGCAGGTGATCGCCCAGTTGCGACAGGACCTTATATTGCTTTTTCTCGCTACCAAAGTGGAATTGGGGGGACATCTCGTCTACCATCAGCAATGTCGATGCCGTTGGAAGAAGATGGGATTAAAGTGTTGATGGTGATCGCTTCCCCCACCGATCAAGTTCGTCTGCATCTACTTGCAGAAGAAGCTGAAAAACTGCGAGATTTGCTAAACATTCAGTCACCACACGGTACTGGAATTGAACTCTCCGTACTAGAACAACCAGGACGGGAGGAATTAACGCAAGCCCTAGAACAGGGAAGATATCACGTTCTCCACTACTCTGGTCATAGTAATGTCGGGCCGAATGGCGGCGAAATTTATCTGGTCAGTAGCAGAACCGGTTTGACCGAAACCCTGACTGGTGACGATTTAGCAGGCTTGCTTGTCAATAATAATATCCAAATGGCTGTGTTTAACTCCTGCTTGGGAGCATACGCAGCAACCTCTGACGAAAACGAGGAGACGGGCGAACGTAACTTAACAGAAAGCTTGGTGAAGCGGGGCATCAGAAGCGTTTTGGCTATGTCAGAACGCATTCCCGATCAAGTCGCACTAACACTGACACAATTTTTTTACCACAACCTTTCCCAGGGATACCCTGTGGATATGTGTGTTAGTCGGGTACGCCAGGGATTAATTACTACCTATGGTTCGCACCAGATGTACTGGGCGCTACCAATATTATATCTACACCCCGAGTTTGACGGTTTTCTCAACCCAGGAGTTTATCTACCCGAAAGTACACAGCCATACAGCGAGTATAATTCAACTTTAACTACAACACCAGCAAGATATCCAGCGACAGCAGATGATACCAACATGCCTTTACCCATCGACGATATGATGGCTTCGGGTATGACGCAGGTTTCTTCTGAGTCAGACTGGTTGGGTGAAGATACTTGGGGCGATTTGGTAGATGAAATAGAGTACGATGACCCAAGCTATGCAGAAGATTCTGCATTCGTTTCGGATCTGTTTAGCCAGCTAGGTAGCCCAAAAGTTCCCAACGAGCAAACTTCAATGACTGCGGAACTAGTAAATCAAGATAGAGAGGATAATCTTCACAATACAGAAGATATGGTTTCGCTGTGGAGTCAATTTCCACCAGATGCAGAGAGCAAGCAAATTGGGCCAGCACAAGATGAACTAGCCGTTGATGATAGTTTTGGCATAGACTGGCAAAGTACTTTACCTTCATCAACTGAAATTACTCTATCTCGAAAAGCGGCTTCCAAACGACGCGCTAGACGACAGTTTTGGTCTAAAGTTAGCGTTGTCGGATTTAGTACAATCGCAGTGGTTGTCGGTTTGAATTGGTGGTGGCAAAATCAAAGAGTGTCAAGACGATCTGATATACCAGTAGTTTCTACCGAGTCTCCACCCGGGCAAAACACTCCACAAATCAATCTAAAAACCGATGCAACCGGAATTATCACTGCCTACGCTAGCGAAAAATTGAGCAGTGGTGAATTGCAAAATGGGCTGTTAGCAGTAGAAGAACTTCTTAATCGTAATGCTCTTCCTAATGCTAAGGTGGCCCTGGATTTTGTTCTCCAGCAGCATTTGAGCGATCCGCTTGTAAACTTTTTGAAAGGGCGGTTAGCGTGGCAAGCTGTCCAAACAGGGGACAAAACATTTAGCATCGATGATGCTCGTCGTTACTGGGAAAATGCCGCAAAAGCCAAACCAGATTCGCTTTTATATTCTAATGCTTTAGGTTTTGCTTATTATGTAGAAGGTAATCTCAATCGCGCTAACGATTCTTGGTTCAAGGCTTTGAATTCAGCGGTCAGACAGCATAATCTATCTGCCAATTCCGCAGGATTACCGAAACCCAAGGAAGTAACCCAAGATACTTTAACAGCTTATGCAGGCTTAGCGATCGGGCTATATAAATCTTCACATCATCAACCAAATGCTAAACGAGAGCAATATTTAAATGAAGCAATTAAGTTGCGGCAAATGGTAATAAAAGACGATCCAGTCAATTTTCAAATGGATCAATTGGCTAATAATTGGCTATGGCCAGAGGAGGCAATTAAAGATTGGAAATCTCTTCTCCAAGTAAATAGAGAAGTAAATTAAAAGTTACAAATATTTTGGTTATGCTTGACGTTGGGTTTTTATTAGTGGCAAGACTCTCTGTAGGCGATCGCTTTTAATTCTTGACCACACTTGATATGCAATTTTTCTCAAATTTTGTGAGGCGGGCATTTTGCCCGTCTAGTAATCAATATTTAAACTGAACTTCCCCCCAATAAAAGTTTAGCTATTGACCTGAGCGACTTTCAACGTTTTTTGAATCGCTGTTACTGGGTACAATTGTCAAAGGGGCGTATGCGTTGTGAACTTGAGGCGTTGAGCCCCGATTTTTAGCTTACCCTAATTGTACCAATAGTTCCAGGGCTTACATGGGTACACTAATATTTGCGTTAAACGCCAAATCGATTCCGGGGCAAGGGTTTAAGGGCTGTTTAGTACATTTGCACGGGGGGAAGTTGAGTTTAAACTTTAGCCGCAGCAGGTGTTGGAAGATTAACTTTCAAGCGCTTCAACATTACTTCCCGTGCTTGCATTGCCAAAGTCTCATTTATAGGTGACAGCGTAATCGGCTGTTGATACTTTAACCGTAACGCTGTTTGAATTAACCAATCTGCAACGAAAGGATTTTTTGGTAATAGGGGACCGTGGGAATAGGTAGCAATGGCATTTTGATAAAATGCTCCTTCCGTGCCATCTTCACCATTATTGCCCAGACCATACACCACGCGTCCCAGTGCTTCTACTTTTCCTAGCTTTGTGCGTCCGCCGTGATTTTCAAATCCAATTAAATAAGGTGTAGCACCATTAAGCATCTCTTTGAGATCCTGCACCAGACGAGTAGCTGTGACTTCTACAACCAAGTTACCAATACAGCGCCGAACATTTTCCCCTGGATGCACTGATACCATATCTAATATGCCCAAACCTTGAATGCGCTGCCCAACCCCTGGTTCATAATAGTGTCCCAAAAGTTGTGGTGAACCACAGGTAAACACTCCAGGTGTACCATTTTCTATTTTTTCGCGCATTGCTTCGGCTTTTGCACCTTGCAAATCACGCATAACAATTTCTTGCTGACGGTCTTGTGCACCACCTCCGACTATTAAATCTACTGATTTAATATCATCTGCTGTAGCGTTTTGATCTAGGGGCAGTACGTTAACATAGTATCTCCGCCACTGACAACGACGTTCTAGAACGATGACATTACCACGGTCTCCATAAGTACTCATCAGTGTCGGATACAACCAACCTACTATTAATTCAAATTGTTGATTACTCATAAATGCCCAGCCAAGAATAGGAATGAAGGACTAGAGAAGAGAATAGCATCGACTTCGGTAGATGGTATTTGTTTATTTTCAAATCGTCCTATTCAGATGCTGTATGCTTTATGCCAGGATAGTTTGAAAAAGGTTAGTTGAGTGGGTTATCCCTGTTTAAGATGTAAGTTAAATAACAGCATTTTGCTTGGAATTTGTGTGCATTTGTGATAAAAACAATGTTTTTGAACCACCAAGACACGAAGAGAGAAACTCTCTGGTTTACTTTTGACCTTGACTTTTTACAACGCGATCGCTTACGTTCATTCATATTTAAGTGGGCAGGAGGAGAATCGAACTCCTATGGGCGTAAGCCCGCCACATTTTGAGTGTGGTGCGTCTACCAGTTTCGCCACCCGCCCTCGGATAGCAACTTTGCTATTATACCCTATTTTTTAATTTTGCAACCAGTTTTGCGAATTTTTTAAATTTTATTCCGGTAGTAGTCAACCAAGAAAACTATGACAGGCTCAAAGAAGGCTACAACCATTGGAATTTAGCTCTGGCATCTTTGGCAGCAAAACGCCAATTAATTTTAGCTTTATGCTGATTACGTTGTTTTTCCCAAGCCTTAATTTCTCGACGTAAAGTCTCTATATCAGGAATGCGACGTTCTAAACATTGACGAGAGAGAACAGAAATTTCAATTTGAGACTAATTCTCTCAATTTACTAAAATTTATAGAAATGCTTTTAGTAGTTGTAACCCTAAGTTGCATTGACAAATAACTCATAGCGTCTGGTGCGTTCGCATCTCTTGTGCTTGCTTTACTAGAGATCAACAAACACAAGAGCAAAGTAGTGGAATCGGCATCAAGAAGTACGGTTAGCAACCCAAGGCAGAGCGGCAAAATGGCAAAACAACCTAACAAAAGACCTGTTATATTAAATAAGCGTCAAAGCGATGGCACTTATAACCAACAAAAAACAATAGGTTGAAAGCTAAAAAGCAGAGAAGCAATCCTGCTTGATCTCCAACAAGGCGATCGCTACTGGATTAAAAGCAAGGGAAAAAAGAAAAAAATTTTCTCTAACCCCTTGACAATCCAAAATAAGTTAGCTAACCTAGATAAAGTGTCGAGCAAAAGCGAGACGCCCGAACCAAGAAAAATCAATAGTTTGAAAGCCAAAAGCAAAACCGATCCTCGTCAAAAAAATTAGGTCTTGGACAGAGAACCAAGACGTATAAGAAGAATAAATAGAGGATTCCGAAAGGAATTTTCGGAGCCGCAAACTCAAAAAGAACAAAACGGAGAGTTTGATCCTGGCTCAGGATGAACGCTGGCGGTATGCTTAACACATGCAAGTCGAACGGACTTCTTCGGAAGTTAGTGGCGGACGGGTGAGTAACGCGTGAGAATCTGGCTCTAGGTTCGGGACAACATTGGGAAACCGATGCTAATACCGGATGTGCCTATGGGTGAAAGATTAATTGCCTNNAGATGAGCTCGCGTCTGATTNGCTAGTAGGTGGGGTAAGAGCCCACCTAGGCGACGATCAGTAGCTGGTCTGAGAGGATGATCAGCCACACTGGAACTGAGACACGGTCCAGACTCCTACGGGAGGCAGCAGTGGGGAATTTTCCGCAATGGGCGAAAGCCTGACGGAGCAATACCGCGTGAGGGAGGAAGGCTCTTGGGTTGTAAACCTCTTTTCTCAAGGAAGAAATTTGACGGTACTTGAGGAATCAGCATCGGCTAACTCCGTGCCAGCAGCCGCGGTAATACGGAGGATGCAAGCGTTATCCGGAATGATTGGGCGTAAAGCGTCCGTAGGTGGCTGTGTAAGTCTATTGTCAAAGCGTCATGCTTAACATGATAAGGGCGGTAGAAACTACACAGCTAGAGTGCATTCGGGGCAGAGGGAATTCCTGGTGTAGCGGTGAAATGCGTAGAGATCAGGAAGAACACCGGTGGCGAAAGCGCTCTGCTAGGCTGCAACTGACACTGAGGGACGAAAGCTAGGGGAGCGAATGGGATTAGATACCCCAGTAGTCCTAGCTGTAAACGATGGATACTAGGCGTTGCTTGTATCGACCCAAGCAGTGCCGTAGCTAACGCGTTAAGTATCCCGCCTGGGGAGTACGCACGCAAGTGTGAAACTCAAAGGAATTGACNGGGGCCCGCACAAGCGGTGGAGTATGTGGTTTAATTCGATGCAACGCGAAGAACCTTACCAGGGCTTGACATGTCCGGAACCTTGCCGAAAGGTGAGGGTGCCTTCGGGAGCCGGAACACAGGTGGTGCATGGCTGTCGTCAGCTCGTGTCGTGAGATGTTGGGTTAAGTCCCGCAACGAG
>NZ_KI912154.1:221828-222340 GCF_000517105.1 Fischerella sp. PCC 9605
AGCCGACAGCTAGTAAGGGGAGTCTGTTATCAGGGTGCATCTACCATTTCTATGTTCTCAGACAAATCAGTATGTTCCGGATAAATTTGCAAAAAGATTTTGGATGTTTGTTTCTGTATAAAAAAATCCCCTCGTAGCCGACAGCTAGTAAGGGGAGTCTGTTATCAGGGTGCATCTACCATTTCTATGTTCTCAGACAAATCAGTATGTTCCGGATAAATTTGCAAAAAGATTTTGGATGTTTGTTTCTGTACAAAAAAATCCCCTCGTAGCCGGCAGCTATTAAGGGGAGTCTGTTATCAGGGTGCATCTACCATTTCTATGTTCTCAGACAAATCAGTATGTTCCGGATAAATTTGCAGAAAGATTTTGGATGTTTGTTTGTTTTTGTACAAAAAAAATCCCCTCGTAGCCGACAGCTAGTAAGGGGAGTCTGTTATCAGGGTGCATCTACCATTTCTATGTTCTCAGACAAATCAGTATGTTCCGGATAAATTTGCAAAAAGATTTTG
>NZ_KI912154.1:385245-388730 GCF_000517105.1 Fischerella sp. PCC 9605
ATTCAAATTAAATCGGAGTTAGACTTATTCAGTGAATGGTATCCAAAAGCCAAGCAAAAGAGATTAATTCAAGCTAGTCAAACTACTAAAGACGGCATCATGATCTACACTAACGATGAAAAGTGGATACCTTTTTCGGAGATGTTAGCTCAGTATCCACTTGAAACGTTGTAGAAAATGACAACAGCGTATAATCACTTGCTTATCTACGTTGTAGACTTTAAAAACGACATAATCGGGGATGAAAACCGACTCGCAGGACTTTAGTCCGCAGTGTTTCTTAACCATTGTTCTACATATTCACTGGCACTTAATCCCTTTTTATTAGCCAATTCTTTTAATTTATTCCACGAATAGTCAGTAAGGGAAATTTCATGACCTTTTTTTAACTCTGTGTAAAAAACAGGGTTATTTTTTATTCTTTTTATTCCTTTTCCTGTTGACATAATTAGAAGCGCCGGCTAATCTAAGCATAGATTAACAAAGAAATAGAAGGTGAGTCAACTGTACAGAACAATTCCAATTAGAGCTAGATTTACAGAAGAAGAAAAAGCGTTTTGGGTTGACCAATGCGAACACGCAAACAGTTTAATTAATTGCGCGATTTACCATACTCGCCAAACTCATTACACCAAGCTGCAAGAATCTGGAAATGCATTCACAACTTATTGGCGCGGTGATGATTTACGTTACGGTTGGAAAACAAGAAGGTGCAGTACGACTTATCCAGAACTGGACAAAGTTCTAAAAAACAGTCCATATTACAAGGCAATGGCTGCACAGTCAGCACAGCAAACTCTTAAAACGGTGGGGGAGTCAATTACTAGCTACAACGGGTTGGTTAAAGCTTATTACAACGGTGAGGTTGACAGACCATCATTGCCTAAATACAGAAAGCGTGGCGGACTTGCTGCGGTTACATTTCCAAGGCAAGCTCTGACTTTAAAAGATGGTTACTTTCATCCATCAATCAGCAAGGACACAAAGCCAGAATTAATTACTCAAATAAAATTCCTTTACCAGATTTCATCAACTCCGATTGGGTGAAAGAAGTCACCGTTCGTCCTTGCTACGGTGAGTTTTGGATTGTAGTGGTGATAGATGATGGTAAGCAACCAATTAGCGTTAACCCTAACCTTGATTACACGCAAGCATGGGGCTTTGACCACGGAGGAAGCAACTGGTTAACAGGTGTTTCAACCCGTGGTAAAAGCCTAATCATTGATGGCAGCAAACTAAAAGCAATGAACCAAGGTTATTGCCGCTTAGTTGCTAAATACAAACAGGGCAAATCTGATTTTTATTGGGATGGAAACCTTGATAGAGTACAACGCAAACGCAATAATCAAATGCGTGACGCCATCAATAAAGCTGCCAGATTCATTGTCAATCAATGCTTAAACGACCGAATTGGAAATTTAGTATTGGTTGGAATGAAGGGCAGAAAAATGGCTCTGATATGGGCAAGCGCAATAATCAAAATTTCGTTGTTATTCCCACTGGGAGATTAATTGAAAGACTTAAACAACTGTGCCCAGAATACGGAATTATACTAACAGTAACCGAGGAAGCTAACACCAGTTTATGTCGTTTTTAAAGTCTACAACGTAGATAAGCAAGTGATTATACGCTGTTGTCATTTTCTACAACGTTGTTCATTCAGCATACTCCTCTATCATCTCTTCAACAATCGCCCTGGCAGAATAATAGTTCCCCGGTAGACCTGGAATGTTCTTAGCGTACCAGTCAACTGACCTACCACCTTCCAGGGCGAGCGGCAACCATTTTGATTAATGCCATTAAAGAACACCAAACAAAAGAACCCTTCGCCTGACAAAGGTAAAGGGAACTAAATGTAAATATTTTGAATGGCGTTTATCACTTTTTAAGTTTGAGCTTTTCTAAAAAATACTCAATCATTATTTTCTTTTAATTTGTTTTACCTTTTTTAATAACTTATGTCCTACATCATTTACCACCCAACAATTGGTTCCTCCACCAACAATTGCGCCTGCAATAGGAATTAACTCTGCTAATTTAATTCCGCCCCTAACACCAACTTTTACTCCTATTGCTTTAAGTATAGGTACTAGTAAGGTTTTGACTAAAGGTTTTAGAGCTATGTCTCTAGCTGTGGCATTCATTCCTATGTCTAAAAGTACAAAAGCTTTATCAGTAAGATTAGAATCTCCTGAAACACCAGCTAAATAAAAAAGCTTTCACTCTATCATCACTAGTGTCAAGACCGTAAATTTCTGCGAGTACACCACACATTTCTACAAGGTGATACATCAATGATGCGATATCTGTTGCTCCAGCAGCTACTGCACCTAAACCACCAAAAATTCCTAAACCTCCGCCCTGTGCTGTCATTTTTGTGGCAGCTTGAAATATCATCTCATTAGCCGCTTTTTCTTTATCCCAACTTTTATCAGACATGAGATCCTGGCGGTATTTCTTAAATCGTGTTGAATCGTATGCAGTGCCTAAAATATTAGCTATAAAACCACCATCACCAAGTTCGGAAAGTGCGTCATCCCACGCATTTGATGAGTGCGTCATTTATTTTAAAATGTTTACATCAAATCAAAAATAACTGCTCTTATCCTCTGTGGTAACGGAAATTTCACTGAAAAAATTAAAAGTAGTGATTTTACTGTAATATTTTCTCTACTTAACTAAACATTTATAGAAAGCTAATGATAGCTAGGTCATTTCCTGTAATCCTTCTAAGGGATACTTAGCAACCATTTCTTCAAAAGGAATCCATTCACCTTCAGGACTACAAACGTGTAGCACTCCTTCAATTTTTGTTGAAGCTACAACTAATCTTTTAGACTGAGCAACTGGAAACCATTCTTTAAAAATATCCAGTTCTGCTTTCTCCTCATACCTTTCATTGGGTATCCAAGTATTTCTGATAGCTTCTGCTAAAAACCCTGCCGGATTGCGTACTTGAGTGATAGATAAAGCTTCTTTGAGTGCATCAATCGCTTTTATTACCGTTTCCTCTGGAACCTCTTCTATTAGCTTTGACAGGGTTGTATTCATTTTTATTTTTAATGCATCTAGTTCAGATTTTATTTTGTCACTGCCACCAGTTTTTTTAGATCGCTTCTTTTCTATTGAGGTTATTTTTGGATTATCTTTTGTTGGCGGAGGTGAGGTATGGCGGCGACATTCATCTAATTGTTGTTTTAAATCTGAATTTTCAGCCTTGAGCCTTTCTGCTAAATCATCAGCACCTTGTAGATGATAAACCCTACCAGCTAACCCTTCATTGATTCTACGAAGTCCTTCTATTTCTGCTCGTAACTTCTTGTTCTCTTCCCTTAAAGTGGAAATAATAACGGATTTAGAATTGTCGGATGCTGCTGGAGGTTGTTTAGATTTAGGTTTTTGCTTTTGCTGGTCACGTAGGGTTTCAATTCTAGTCCTCAAATCTTCCTGCTTGTACAAGTAAGCAGTTGATACGTTAGCAGCTT